>JADFOC010000043.1 GCA_022563075.1 Pseudomonadota bacterium | reverse complement strand
GATGGCAAACCGAAACTGAAGGCATTGGACCAGGCCGCCGGCGAGACAATTTTCGAATTCGAACTTCCAGCGATCCCATACGGCCCTCCCATCACTTCTATGATCGATGGCAGGCAATATATCTCCATCGCCTCGGGTGGCGGCGGTGACGCCAGTTTGGTAACGCTGTCTCTTGTGTAGTTCTAGCAGTGCAACACAGCACAGAAGAGTAGGAAGTCATCCGTGGGATGGATTGTTTCGCCGTGGAAAAAAACGGTAGATTGGGCGTGGAAATTACTGGATTCAACGCTAATTGGGGCTTTTTCGGTCACAAAATGGTGTATATTGGATTCCCTCTATAACGTGGTGGATATTGTGTAGGGCGACCAGTTTATGCATTCATCCTGAACTCCCCAAGGGAACTCGCAGGGTGGAATTGGCTAACGATTTACACTAAGAAGATACATCTAGAATAACCAGCGGGAGGCTACGCCGTGAGAAAGACAATCCTATTTATGAGCTTTATTATTGGTGCTTTGATGACATTATCAGTCAGCGCCAACACCTTGTCTGGTGTCATTAAAGATGCCGAGGGCAATGCGATGAAAGGGGTGTTGGTGAGAGTGACTGATGCCCAATCCATCGTATCGGAATCCGTATACACCAATGCCAAAGGTGAATATAGGCTGGTGACGATACTCGAAGGCGCGCTCAGCATCAGAGTGCGACTGCCTTACTTCAAAGATGTCATGGCAAGTGTCACTCTGACCGGACAAGCCAGGCAAGATTTTGTCATGGAACCCATGACTGACCTGATGGAAATTTCAAACAGCCTGCCGGCTGCCTATCATTTTGGCAGTCTGCCATTTGAAACCGGTGACGATGCCAATTTCAATCGCTACCAATTTCAGCGCGATTGTCTGTCCTGTCACCAACTTGGCAATAACTTTAGCCGCCATCCGGGGGATTCAGAGTACTGGCTGGCAACCATCATTCGCATGCATCGTATGTACCGAAACTTTGACGAAGATCTGCGCGATCAGCGGGTCGAACTGTTAGCCAATGGATTTAATGGCGAACCACTGATGTTGAGGCCGGAATTTCCAGTAGATGACGCCCTCGATACGGCAAAGATCTATGAATATGCGATCAGTCCGGCCTATGTGCCCCATGATGCGATTGTCCATCCTGAAACTGGCTTGATCTATACCGTTGACCAGGTCTTCGATCACATGGTGATTACCGATCAGGAAACAGGTCAATCCAGGTATGTGCGGCAGAAAGACAGTATGGCAATGAAGTATCATCTGGGTTCTCCGCTTCTGAGTGATGCGGACCTGGGCGAGTTCGATCCCAGTTTGGCGAAAGGCCCACACTCCCTGGCCATGGGAATTGACGGCAAGTATTATGTGACCAATACTAATGACACCAGCATCGGGGTATTTAACCCCGATACGAATCAGTGGGAAGCCTCTTTCAAGGTACCTGCAGATTCAGGAGCCAGATATCCCCACACACTTCGAGTCAATAAAAGAGGAGAAGTCTGGATTACCTTTGCCGGGTCCGAACATGTGGGCCGACTCAATCCGACCACCGGCGAATTCACTATCATAGATCTGCCCCCGGTTCGGGGGAATGGCATCCTCAACGGCGCCACCCAGCCCTATGGTATCGATATCAATCCTATCGACGATTCCATGTGGTACGGTCGTCTGTTTGCCGATAAGGTTGGCAGGGTTGACCCGGACACGCTCGAGATTACTGAATACGACACGCCGGTTCGTGGTCCACGTCGTATGCGTTTCGATAAAGCCGGTATACTTTGGATAACGGGTTATTCAGAAGGTCAGTTGGCGCGAGTTGATGTCTCTGCGGGTTTTACCTCCAAAGTGTATGACATGCCGGCGTTTGCCGCAGGCATCCGACCCGCACCCTATGCGCTGGGTGTGCATCCACAGACTCAAGATATCTGGATCAATGAGAACATGACCGATCGGATCTATCGTTTTCTGCCAGATGAGGAACGCTTCATCGTCTATCCCATGCCGTTGGCAGGAACCTATACGCGGGATATGACCTTTAGCCCAAGCGGACAGGTTTGTGCTTCCAACAATCCGCTACCACCGGCGGCACTGGAAGGTGGTGTTCTGGAGATTTTCTGCATCGACCCAGAATATGATCCCAACGAGGAAGCCGATACCGTGGCGGCCAATTAGACTGCAGGCATATCGAAAAAGGGGCGCTTAGCGCCCCTTTTTTTGCCATTACTTCGAGTATTTTTAAGCACACTGGTGAATTGTCGAGCTAACAAGGTTCACTTGTAGTCGCTTAATAAGCCACCGCTGTGACCAGTTTGCAAGAGTGCCTTGTCAAATATGTGACTTGCCGCGGCTCGATGACAATTAGCACAAGGGCTCAAGAAACCTGTTTCCAGCTCATCGAGTTCAAGTTGTTCGGCAACTACGTGGTGCAGTGCGACAAAAGCGGGTAGTTCGGTGATTCGTAACGGCGGATTATCGGGCAGGCCGGTTATTAATTGACCCATTACCGATTGCTGCCCTTCTGCCAAGGCGTATTTTTCGAGGTAGGCGAGAATATGGGTCGAGTTCTCTGTAGTCAATGCCACCTTATTGCCAAAATGATCTTCCAGTCCCGCCATAATTCCTTGCCAGCTCTGCACCGGTAGCAACCCCGGCGAATAGGCTAAATGACAATTTCCGCAGCGGTTAATATGCACTGTATCGCGTACATTTCTCTGCGAATAGTCCGTTTGCGCAGTGACAAGGGTTGCGCAAAAGCCACAATACAAAACCAGGCTGAAAATTATCGAGCTTTTCAACAGTGAATACTTGAGCAGTGAACATCTAAGTAGCGAACCCTGCATTTTATGGGGCCTCATGGGTATTTACTCGTGGCTCAGTAGATTACACCTGATGCTGGTTAGAGACCAGTACACTGGACGTAGGTAATTGGTAACTGTGTTATAACGTGATTTCCACACCAATTCTTGATCGCGGCCAGGCATCAGTGCTAGTTTGACAGTTGGCCTTTGGAGCGTTTGCACGCTATTCGCTATTCAGCCAGGAATGGTAGAACGATCTTATTGTTGCAGCCTGATTGTAGAGCAAGAACCGAGAGTACGGCTATCGAGCCTCGAGAGAAGAAATCAATCCAGGTATGGGATTTACAAGTCCGCGTCTTCCATTGGGCACTGGCTTTTTTCTTTGGGCTGGCCTATTTTCTTGAGGGAGACAGGCTAAGGCTGCATAGTCACGCTGGCTATACCGTTGCCTTGCTGGTGCTGTTTCGTGTGGTCTGGGGATTTATTGGATCAGACCGTGCGCGTTTTGTAGACTTCGTGGTGCGGCCAAAGGAATCACTTCGATACCTGGTGCAGTTAGTACGTGGCAGAGCCAGATCATACCTTGGACATAATCCAGCAGGGGCGGCGATGATTGTGGCTTTGTTAGCCGGCATGCTTATTACTGCTCTGACCGGGATGACATTGTACGCACTGGAAGGTAGTGGTCCGCTGGCTAAGACTTTTGTTAGTTCATGGCCAGGAGATTTGCTGGAAGACGTTCACGAATTTTTTGCTGATTTTTCGTTAGTATTGGTTATTGTCCATGTAACAGGTGTGTTATTAAGCAGTTATTCTCTGCGGGAGAACCTCACCAAGGCGATGATCACTGGTCATAAAAATGGAAAAGGAGAGCAGCGATGATCTGTCGCTTATCATGCAACCTATTGCTGACGATAACTGCTCTGACACTGCAGTTCCTGGTAATCACTCCTGCTTATCCCACTGAAATTTCAGACGCCCTGTTGCAGGAGTATTTGAGTGCGGCAGCGAGACCCTTTACTATTGCAGCGGGACTCGAAACATGGACCGCTGTCCAGCCCAATGGACGAAGTTGCACAACTTGTCATGGAGAGTCTCTTTTCACTGCAGGCAGTCACGAAAGAACAGGAAAGCTGATCGAACCGATGGCGCCTTCAGTTAATTCGGAGCGGTTGACTAGCAGAAGGAAAATTAACAAATGGTTCTTACGCAATTGTAAGTGGACGTTTGGGCGAGAATGCACGGTGCAGGAGAAAGGCGATATTCTGTTTTGGCTTAGTCAACAGTAAGTCGGTGGTATGCCATGCCTGGCTGGAGATGGCTAAGCTGAATTCAAAGAAATGGTAAAACTATGGACACACAGCTGAGTAAAACACAGAGGTCACTAGGAAATGGGTTGCTGGGTGCGGTACTGCTTTTTGGTATCGGCGGTATTGTAATCTACGCGCTGGAAGGTGAAGAAGTTTATCAGCCTGATGAACTCTATGTAGAAGAATGCGGGGCCTGTCATCTTGCCTATGCGCCAGGTTTGCTGCCGGTGGGAAGTTGGCAGGGAATCATGCAGGGCCTGGAAGAGCATTTTGAGGATAATGCCGAAACAGATAATGAAACCGCTTCTTATATTAGTAATTATTTAGAAGAGAATGCCTTGCGGCCGGGTCAGCCTTCCAAGTGGAGTATGTTATTAAGAAATATTCCAACCGAGGCGCCATTGCGGATCACCGAGTTACCAGGTTTTATTCAGGCCCACGAATCGGAATACGAATTATTGGAAGGAATTGACTTGGGCGTGGGATTTTTCAGTCCTTGCCAGGACTGTCATCGACAGGCGGACCAGGCGTTATTCGATAAAGAGCTGATATCACCTGGTTATGGGCCTACTTTTCAGTAGCTCAGATTAAATCTGAAAATGGGCTCGGAGTAAATATACAACAGTTTCAGGGCCTTGATGATGTACGTTGGCTTGGTCTTATACGACGGGCAGTCAATTCCTCCAGTTCAGACTTAAACCGTTCGGTTCCTGGCAATAAGCCCTTATTCAGCGCGTATCGAATATCAAACAGTAGTTCCTGTGTTGCTTCGGATTGGAGAAATTGTCTATAGTTTGCAAGCCTTTCCGCCTTCAACATTCCCAATGGAAGGGACAGTGGCTGCGGACTTAACAGTTTCGATTCAGTACCAAGCCGGTTTATCTGATAGCTTGAGCATCTATAGTCAACGGGATCACCAACCATGCCTGCTCACAATGGATTGCGTTCAAAGTATTGCTGGCCGCTAAGGAGATACGCCTCCGCTCAGGGTAATGTAAGCGCCAACAGCGAACCCGGGTACTCCCCGCCGGCAATTTGGATTACCAGATACTGCTTGCCCTGATGCAGATAAGTCATCATTCCGTACTGACCAGTGACTGGAATTTCAACCTGCGCCAGTAACTCGCCGGTGAGTTTGTTGGCGGCATTGAGCAGGGGCATACCGTTCTCGCTGAGTTGCGGTACGCCGCGCAATCCTTCGGTGGTATACACCAGAAGATCACCCATCACCATTTGAATAGTCTCACCGCCCTGACTGGCAAACCCACCGCCGCCCCAAGCGGAAAGATCCACACCGGCCAGTGCCGGATGATTTTTCACCTGCTCCGATGGCTCCGAGATTGGAATCCACCAGATGCGTTCACCCAGGTTCATATCGTAGGCAGAAAGACGATTGTAGGGAGGCTTGAAGATGGGCAGGCCCTGTACCCTTGGCAGATTGACGCCGCGCCCGGCGACCCAGGCGGCGATGGTTGTGCCGGTGGTCATGATGTCATCTGGGGAATCGACATCCGCTCCCGGTTGCACCAGGCCGCCGCTGCAGCGGGGTTTGTGGGAGGCATACATGATGCCCGTGGTTGGGTCGATGATGGCGGGATGGTAAATATTCAGTCCGCCCTCACAGCGGATATTTACGGGCCCTTCAAATCCGGTGTGATTGCGTGGCATGAAAGGACCACCGATACGAAATTCCGCGATGAGCCCGAGCGCCTCCTCGCGTATTTCCGGCGTCCAGTCGATGATCCGGTCAGGGGTGAGACCAATCGGTTCCAGGTATTCCGGCCTGGTAGGAAAAGGCTGGGTGGGCGCACTCCAGTTACCCGGCACGCTGGTCTGGGTTACCGGTCGTTCCTCAATGGGCCAGATGGGTTCTCCGGTTTCGCGGTTAAAGGCGAAGATAAAACCGTGCTTGGTGTTTTGAATCAGTGCGGGAATGGCTCTGCCATCCACGACTAAATCGGCCAGTAGCGGCACATTGGGTAGATCATAGTTCCACTGGTCGCTGTGCACGATCTGGTAGTGCCAGACTCGCTCCCCGGTTTCGACATTCAGAGCGATGACACTGGTTGAAAAAAGATTATTGCCAGGACTAAAACCACCGAAGTAATCGATGGTGACGGTGTTGGTGGGTATATAGACCATGCCCCGCTCCAGATCCGCCGCCATGGGAGCCCAGGAAGAGACATCGCCGGTGTACGACCAGGCGTCGTTTTCCCAGGTTTCATGCCCCACCTCCCCCGGTCGCGGAATGACATGAAATTTCCATTTATATTGTCCGGTGCGGGCGTCGTAACCGAGAATATCACCCGGTACATTTTCGATGCGGGTCTGGTTGTAGCCCTGTTCCGCCGAATTACCCACCACGATGACATCGTTGACTACGATAGGAGGCGAGGAACTGGTGATGTATCCCAATTCGCGGGGAATACCAAAATCTGGATCATAATCCAATTGTGCTCCCTGCCAGGGGCCCCAGTCAGCAAGCAGATCCGGCAGTAAATCCACCACCCCGGTTTGTGGGAAATTCTCTAGTGGCACCGGTGTGCCCCAACCTTCCACCGGCAAGCCGGTTGCCGCGTCCAGTGCCCACAGGAAAAACGCCGGGCTGGTGAAATAGATCACGCCCCGCCCGTTTATCTTCCCGTAGGAAAGCCCTTTGCCGTAACTGGCGCGCATGGATCTTTCCCAGCGGACAGTATGGGGTTCACGAAATGTCCAGAGCGTCTCACCGGTAGCCGGGTCGATAGCGACGATACTGCGCCGGGACCCGGCGCTGGTGTAAAGCTTACCGTCCACATAGAGTGGTGTAGCACGGTTAATGTAGTCCACTTCCGGCCCGAAGTTATCACCACGCCAGATCCAGGCGGTTTCCAGACTCGAAAAATTTGTCTGGTCGATCTGGTTCAGTGGCGAGTACCGCGTGCCCCAGGCGTCGCCACTCTGGAAATGCCATTCTCCGTAGGGCGTGCCCCGGTCCTGGGATGATGCTGAAGACATAGTCACCATCACGGCCAATGCCACAATTAAACCGGACACACTGAGGCTAGAGATGAGTGTGAATTTACTATTTACTATTTTCATTTCTTATTCCTCGGCAAGACCGTGCCATGGCATTTAACCAAGGGCAGGGCGCACTTAAGCTGTTAATGCAATAGTATGATGTCCGCATCAATGGGTTGTACAGCTATAATAGGCGATCTTTTCCCGGACCTTGATCACGCTGCTTCTAATAGTGAAACCATTTGGGACCAAACCGATTAGTTAAATGCCTGTTGGTAAAAGTTGTTCCAAGCATACTCCAAATACCTGGTTCGAACGCTACCGATTTCCCGTTGAATTCATTCAATATACCGTATGGCCGTGCCATCGATTTAGGCTCACGCAATTGGACCTTGAGAATGATTTGGCTGAGAGATAATTGGGCGAGAATGCAGACCAGAAACAGGCAGATACACAGGGCAGGTCTCGGTCAAATCAGGAGATTTAATGGCTAATCACGATAATGGAGTACACATGTTTCGCCTACACAAGAACAAGATTTTGCATTAACTTGCAAGCTATATTCCAATGAGATTAAATGCATGTTTGTTCTCGCGCCCCGGCAGCAATTCACCGACATTTCGTTTGTCTTGCAGAAGTAGTACTCTCTCACCCTTTTAATTTCGCCTCAGTTTTAATAACTGGTAGCCAATCTATGAGTCAGCTGTTTGAACCCTTAAGCTTTACCCGCGGTCCTGACATGAAGAATCGCTTCATGTTAGCTCCTCTCACGAATTTGCAAAGCCATGATGACGGGGTTTTGTCCAATGAGGAATACAAATGGCTAACTATGCGAGCCGAAGGTGGCTTTGGTCTCACCATGACTTGTGCGGCGCAGGTGCAAGCCATCGGCCAGGGATTCGCCGGACAACTGGGCGTGTTTGCTGATGATCATGTGCCGGGCTTAACCCGCCTGGCGAATAAAATAAACAGCCACCACAGTATCTCCATCTGTCAGCTTCATCATGCAGGCATGCGCTCACCAAGGGATGTAATCGGTGAAGCACCGGTATGTCCTTCTGCAAATGAAGAAACTGGCGCCAGGGCCTTGTCTACTCAAGAAGTCGAGCTATTGGTAAGTGATTTTGTAGCGGCGGCCGGGAGAGCCGAACGAGCCGGTTTTGATGGTATCGAGATTCACGGGGCGCACGGTTACATGCTCTGTCAGTTTCTCAGTAGCGAGATTAATCAGCGCAGCGATCAGTATGGCGGTACCCTGGAGAACAGAAGCCGCATCATCTTCGAAATTATCGGCGGCATCCGCAGGCAATGTCGGCCTGATTTCATGGTTGGCGTACGTCTGTCACCCGAACGCTTTGGCGTGAAATTGTCTGAAATATTGCTGGTTGCACAGCGCTTAATGGATGAGGGCCAGATCGATTTTCTGGACATGTCGTTGTGGAATGTCTTCAAAGAACCCATAGAAGAAGAGTTGCAGGGGCGCAGCCTGCTGTCTTATTTCACCGGACTAAATCGTGGCGGCGTACGGCTTGGCGTCGCCGGAAAAATTCGTACACCCGCCGATGCCGAAAAAGTGCTGGCCGCTGGCGTTGACTGGATTATGTTAGGCAGGGCTGCCATTTTGCATCATGATTTCCCCAAACAATATCAGCGTAATGTCGACTTTGCGCCGGTGGAAATTCCAGTTAGTACTGAATATCTAATCGGCGAAGGGCTGTCAGAAAAGTTTATTGCCTACATGAACACGTGGAAGGGATTTGTTGCATCCGAGTGAAGGCAGCCGAAATTATTTACGCCACCTGGGTGCGCGGGCATTGAAATAAGTGGACTCAGATAAATGGGGCGTTTATCTTGTTTCTGTCCTAATCCATTCCAGGGCTTTTGCCATCCTATGATTCGGGGAAATGACTGATGAGTGAAGCGATTGCACAGCCAAGTATAGCCAAGGCACCGCTGGAGAAGGTGTGGGGAGAAATCCGCGAGCATGGAATCGAGAAACACATTGCCGAGTTGGATGCCTATGGCTACACCATCATTCCGCCGCAATTGGCCTCGCCGAATGGATTGGCAGATCGTTTACTGGAAGCGGTACTGGAGGTAGCGGAACGCCGTAACGGCATCCGCCCGGATCTGAAAACGGGATCGACCCACGCAGGTTACAAGGGACGATTTGCGGCGTTTACCGGCGCCGATGGAGATTCACCTATCGGCCTGTTATTTGAAGGTCAAATATTCGAAGAAGCCTTGATGAATCCGGTACTACTTACCATGGCGAGCTATCTCTGCGGTTATAGCGTAGTGCTATCGAGCATGGGCTGTTTCATGAAAGGTCCGAATGTGAGTACCTTTGCCCTGCACATGGATACTCCGTTACCTTCGCCGCTGCCTCCCCAGGCTTTAGTGTGCAATTTGACTTATGTGCTTACCGAATTTAACCAGGAGAATGGATCTACCGCTTTTGTGCCAGGTAGTCATAAATGGTGCCGCGCACCCGAAACCGCGGAGACCGCTGTCAGCACCGACGGTGATCTGAATATCGTTGCTGTCGAATGCCCACCTGGCTCGCTGCTTTGCTGGCATGGCAACACCTGGCACGGGGCATTTAACCGAACCGCGCCAGGTCTCAGGGTCAGCGTTCCGCTATACATGGCCAGACCCTGCATACGCACCCAGGAAGGACTAGTCGGCGAAATACCGCAACAGATGCTCGATCGAAATCCCGCCCGGTTTGCTATCTTGACACAACAGGCCGTCGCTTACGGTTATAAGAGTCAGGAGGATTCGATTGCCCGAGGCGAAAGTGCGATGAAGTTCACCAAGGCTTATCTGGATGAAGACGGCACCATGAAAACCGGCGCGCGCGGACTATACAATTAACCAGCGAGATGATATTGGCCGCGTGTGGATAAGTAAAACAAAAAGGGGAGTAGTGTGAACCGGGACAAGAGGACATATTTATTTTTCGATCAATCAGGAAAATAGACCTCAGCCCAGTTCATAGCACTCACGCCAATGGCTTAAGGAGAGTAATAATGAAAATGTATGTACTGATACTTGGTTTATTGGTGTCATCCAACCTGGCCGCGCAGAACGACCTGGATATAGTCAATAGAATTCGGGAGCAAGGATTCTATAATTCTCAGGTGATGGATACACTACAATATTTGTCAGACGTCATTGGCTCACGCCTATCTGGTTCGCCGCAGTTGCTGGAAGCAAATAACTGGACTAAGGAACAACTTTCAGCCTGGGGATTGCAGAATGCGCATCTTGAAGGCTTCGAGTTTGGTCGAGGCTGGAGTTATCAAAGCGCCTCAATCGATCTCATTGCACCCCGGCAAACGAGCTTTCACGGCATTCCGGTTGCCTGGACACCGGCTACCGATGGTCCGGTGGAAGGCGAAGTTATATACGTCGATGCCGTTACCCCAACAGAACTTGCCAATTACCCCGGCCAATTGCAGGGGAAAATTATTACCTTTTCGGGCTTGATGGCG
>JADFOC010000042.1 GCA_022563075.1 Pseudomonadota bacterium | reverse complement strand
TCTCGAATCACTCGTATGCCCTGCCACTCTCCACTGGATTCTGCGAGTACGGCTGCAACGCCGATATTTACCGCATCGTCAATGTAATCGCGAGCATCGTGATTGTGACCAAAAAGGGCAATGAATACGTCTCCCTTACGCAACAATCGACTATCCATCTGTACACCGGACACGGTGACATTGACTTCATTCGGGATTGGCTCGGACAGTTCCACCAGTCCATGAATCAAATCGAATAAAGAAGCATTGGTTTTTAATTGTTCTGCCGTATTCATCGTTATAGTAGAGTTAGCTCCCATGCTTGGTTCGCCGGCGCATTATCCGGCGCAATATTTAATATTCGCATTGCACCCGATGCGACCCTGGAAAATACTGGTGCGGCTACCTGGCCACCATACTGCTCATCACCTTTTGGTTCATTGATAATCACAACCACGACAATTTCAGGATTTGATGCCGGCACTAAACCTACGAACAGAGAGTTGTGAAGATCCTTTTCATATCCGAATTCACCAACGACGCGAGTAGTACCGGTTTTACCAGCAACGGTGTAAAACGGCACGCTTGCTTGATCTGCCGTGCCACCTTGACTTCGATCTACCACCGTTTCGAGCATCGATAGCACTTGTTGGCTAATAGTTTCACTTAGCACCTGTTCTTTCGGGAGAGCGTCGATTGCGGCGGCATCGAGCTTCAGCAGTGATACAGGTTTCCTGACACCACCATCGGCAATAACAGAATAGGCTTGCGCCAATTGCAAGGCAGAGGACGAGAGACCATAGCCGAAAGACAGCGTTGCCGTCTCAAAACGGCTCCATCGATTCGGATTTGGTAGTACCCCACCGCGTTCTCCGGGAAACCCAGTAGCAGTTACCTGGCCAAAGCCTACGCGCGCCAATAGGTCCCGAATTGATTCCGCACCTATGTCCAAGGCTATTTTGCTCGACCCTATATTGCTGGATTTAGTGATGATTCGTGCCACGGTTAAGGTGCCATAGTTCAGCGAGTCTTTTACTTCATACCCACCCACCATCATCCAGCCAGGACTCGTTTCGATCACTGTGTCTGGAGTATAGAGTCCCGACTCCAGCGCCGCTGCAATAGTGAACGCCTTGATGGTTGATCCGGGTTCGAATACATCTGTCATCGCCCTGTTTCGTAGCACGCTGAAATCAGTCATATTCGATTTATTATGGGGGTTATAGGAAGGCTGATTCGCCATCGCCAGCACTTCACCCGTCTCGACATCCAATACCACGATCGATGCTGATTTTGCTCGGCGTTTGATGAATTCTGCTTTGAGTTCCCTGTAGGCCAGATTCTGCAACCGAAAATCAATACTGAGCTGCAAACTATTGCCAGGCTGCGCCGAGCGGATAGTGTGCAACTCTTCAATAATATGATGACGTTGATCTATCATTACCTGTCGCTCTCCAGGTACTCCCCGCAACCAGTCATCGTAAGTCAACTCCAGTCCTTCCTGACCAATATCATCAATGTTACTAAATCCAACTAGATGTGCAGTTACTTCTCCCTGTGGATAGAATCGTTGATACTCTTGTTGTGCGTAGACGCCATGAATATCAAGCGCAAGAATTCGCTCGGCATCAGATGGGGGTAGGCGTCTTTTTATATATAAAAATTCTCTAGTCGCATTATTCTCAATATTGCGGGCAAGTACGTCGACATTTAGTTCGAGTTCCTGCGCAAGGCTAATTATCGCGGGGAGATTACCGGCTATTTCTCTGGGATTTACGTATATGGATTTAACTGGTGTACTCACTGCCAGCGGTTCCCCATTTCTGTCGGTGATCAATCCCCTGTTCGCCATCAACACAACGGTGCGAATTGTGCGGGCATCACCCTGGCCCTGCAGAAAATCCCGTTCCAGGTTCTGCAACACACTCACTTTCCAAGCAATGGCAAGGACGCATAGATACATGCCAAAAAGCACCAGATATACGCGCCATTGTTGCAGGGCCAATCCAATTCTGCTGTTATTCATGCCTCACCATAATGATGCTGGAAAGTTCGGGAATTACCATCTGCAGCTGCTCAACCGCCTTCAATTCGATGCGCCCCTCTACTCCGAAAGTGCTTTGTTCAAGCAGTAATTGACCCCACTCAACTTCCAGTCCATTAGCTCGTTCTCTAAGTTCCTGCAGCTCATTGAAGGCGAATCGATTTTGATGAGTGGTGAGAACCACAGATAAACCGGTAGTAAGCACAAGACCTAGTAACACGAACAAAGCAAGCGTCTTGGGTCGAAATATGCCTGCCCATTGATATATAGTTGGCTGCGCCACGGCGGGCTTTATTGACCTTCTTGTTCTGCTCCTAGTACTCATAACCGTCACTGCCTACCAGATGATCATCTCATCACGCAATTTTTTCTGCGACCCGCATAAGCGCGCTTCTGGCTCGTGGATTTTTTTCGACTTCGCATTGATCTGCTCTAGCCACCTTCCCTATCGATTTTAGTCTCGGATTGAGCAAGTCGTGCGACACCGGCAAATCCCGTGGAAAGTTATCACCCTTAGTCTGCAACGCTATAAATTTCTTGACTATGCGGTCTTCGAGCGAGTGAAAGCTAATCACGACTAAACGACCCCCTATCTTTAGTAGGTCCAGCGCCTGATCCAATCCTTTTTCGAGTTCATCGAATTCATTATTTATAAAAATTCGAATAGCTTGAAATGCTCGGGTAGCAGGATGCTTGTCTCTTTCCCAAGCCGGATTCGCCTGCTTAATAATCTCGGCCAATTGACCAGTAGTAATTATTGGATTTGATTTTCGTTTCAAAATTATGCGCCTTGCCATACGCCGCGAATACCGCTCCTCTCCGAAGCGATAAATCACATCGGCTATCTCTTTCTCGGCAGCACTGTTTATCCACTGGGCTGCACTGATTCCCTTTTCTGGATTCATGCGCATATCCAGCGGACCATCACGCAAGAAACTAAATCCTCTTGCTGCCGTATCCAGCTGTGGGGAAGAGACGCCCAGATCGAATAAGACACCGTCAATCTTGCCATCGATACCTTGAGCATCTGCGAGTTCTCCAATATGACTAAATGCTGCATGCACTACCTCTAGTCTAGAATCTTGCTCTCGAAGTTTGGTGGCGACCGCTATAGCTTCCGGATCTTGATCCAGGACTATTAACTTCCCGCGCGGACCTAATCGTTTAAGTATCGATTTACTGTGACCACCACGACCAAATGTTGCATCCAGGTAAATCCCACCGGCGCGGATTTTTAATGCGTCCACTGCCTCCAGCATTAAAACTGTTTCATGCAGTGGTTTCGCAGTCATGGTCTAGATTCACTCTAAAGCGCTAATGATCGTAATTGATCCGGCAATTCTCCTTCCGTTGAGGACTCGGTTAACCACTGGTCTCGCTGTTGATTCCAGTTATCCTGATTCCAGATCTCGAGTTTTTTACCCTGTCCGATTAGACACACATGCTTTTCCAATTGGGCATAGAGTCGTAATTCTTGCGGTAACAAGATCCTGCCATTGCCATCTAACTCCAGGTCATTGGCATGGCCGATCAACAGGTGTTTTACCCGCTGAGACATAGGATCGAAACTGGAAAGTGCTTCTATTTGGCGTTCGATCTGTTCCCACTCGGACAACGGATACAGCAGAAGACAACGATGATTGGTGTCGATAGTGACAACCAGATGACCGGAGCAATGATTTATCAGCTGCTCACGGTAACGGGCGGGCATAGCCATACGCCCTTTCGCATCCAAATTGATGGTATTGATGCCGCGAAACACTTATTGTCCCCACTGAAGTTAAAAAAATTGCGTGGGGGTGCAAGAATTCCACCGTATCCCACAATTCAACAATTTTTTCCACTTTTCGCCACAAAGTCACACTATAGAGACACGAAAGCGCCAGCGCAAGCACTATTTGACGTGATTTATCGGGAGAAAATACGCGAACTTGCCGCTAAAAGCGGGGATCTTGCCTCAATATTGCTGTTTTATTCAATACAGCAACTTCAACAGATACAAGTCTGTAAATCCAGTATCTAAAGTATTTTATGAAGAACTGGCGTGTTAAAAATATGCTCCACGAAAGGTATTGACCAGGAATGGGGGAGTCAGCCTATAAGCCGGGTTCTGTCGAGGACAATTATTCATCTGCAACCTGTGTCGCCACAGGCTTGTAGCGGCCTACCCGAATCCAATGCGAGCCACACTAAAGGATTCCTATTTGGCCTTGCTCCGAGTGGGGTTTACCTTGCCGCGAGCTGTTACCAGTCGCGCGGTGCGCTCTTACCGCACCATTTCACCCTTACCCAACCTAGGGCCCTAAGGCCGAGATCAGGCGGTTTACTTTCTGCTGCACTAGCCGTGGGTTCGCACCCCCCAGGTGTTACCTGGCACCCTGCTCTATGGAGCCCGGACTTTCCTCCACCTCTTTCCTCATAAACCATCAAGCGGTAAACAAAGAGCGAGAGATAGCAATTGCCCAGCTGACTCGAGTGCAGCCTAAATTAGAATTCGATCCAATACAATAGCTCTCTAACCCAACTAACTAATCAGGCGTCGCATTCCTTAATGCCGCCTCATACACTTGATTCTTTCTTGCGCCAGTGATCTGACAAGCTATCGCTACGGCTTTCTTCATGGAAACGTCACAGCGCAATAGTTCAACCAGTTCCAGGGCCTGTCGCTGTCTGCGTGACTCGAGCTCCTGCTCAGCACAGCCTGCAATAATCACGACAAATTCCCCTCTTTGTTGATTGTTATCTTGTTCCAGCCAGCGCACACTCTCCACCAGGTTGCCGAGAAAATGAGATTCAAATTTCTTGGTGAGTTCTCGCGCAATGAATATCTCGCGATCATCTCCGAATGCTAGCTGCATATCCTTCAGACTTTGTACGATTCGATGGGGTGATTCGTAAAACACCAAGGTTCGGGGTTCTAACACCAGCTCATCTAGTCGATGTTGTCGTGCAGCAGACTTACCTGGCAAGAATCCTTCAAACACAAATTTGTCAGTAGGCAGCCCGGCCACACTGAGGGCGGCAGTCACAGCGCTTGCTCCAGGTATAGGAATCACGGGAATACCATGGGTTCTTGCAAGAATCACTAGCTTGTAGCCAGGGTCGGATATGAGCGGCGTACCAGCATCGGAGATTAGGGCAATTGAGTCGCCTGCAAGCAAGCGATCTATAAGCTTGCGGGTGGCCTGATCGCTACTGAAATCATGGTGCGAAACCAGGCGCGTCTTAACCTGAACACTTTGCAAAAGCTTGTTGCTATGACGCGTGTCTTCTGCAGCAATCGTGTGTACCGACTGCAGCACAGCAACCGCTCTTTTTGATATATCATCGAGATTACCGATGGGGGTCGCTACTATAAAGAGCGTGCCTAATTTGCTCATGAACTATACTATTCCAGATCAACTTTCTGCCCGAACTCGACAATCATCGGCAATCTCACTATTGTTGCCCAGCTTCATGCAGTGCTGGCAGGCTAATTCCGTGAAAAAATTGTCGTTCTTAACTTACTGTATTAATCTTTTTGCATGGTCTATTCAAATCAGTGGAAAAATTCACCACCAGACAAATGATTCAAATCAATAAATCGACAATCCAACTATTTTTAATGGTTCTGATACTTACTGGTATTGGTTGCAACTCCACAACCGATGCACGCAATGATGTGACGACCGGAATCGAGTCTACAGCAGAGTCCATCGATGATCTATTAACTGCGGCCCGCCGTCGTTCCGGTACCGATGCTGCGAATTTCGCTATTCGCGCGATGGAAGAGATGTTACTAGCCGGCCTCACTGAACGCGCTGCCGATGAAGCCGATCAACTAAACCGGCCCAATACGTTGCCTGCCGAATTGCAGCTGCGCTTCTCACTGATACGTGCAGCAATCGCACTGCGACAGGAGCAACCAACAATTGCATTGCGGTGGTTGACTGGTTCGCTTGCCAGTGAACCCGAAAACCAACCGCTGCTGCAAGCTGAATATTACTCGTTATTAGGAAATGCTTACCGCGATAGTGGGCGATATGCAGAAGCCGTGAATGCTTATAGCAAATTAGCGGATCCCACTGAGCAATTTCAGGACCAGAATGTCCATGATGAAATCTGGAATGCTCTAGCGTATTTAACCGAGGCAGATATCAACAACTTCGCGGTCAATGCTAACAGCTACGAGTTAAGGGGATGGATAGAATTGGCGCGAGTATTCCTATTGGATCAATACAGTATTAAAAGTCAGTCGGATTCAATCGCTCAATGGCGTCGAATCTGGGTGCTGCATTCCGCAACTAATCGTCTGCCTAGCCCATTGGTCAATTTGCAACAGGTGTGGGACTCGCGTCCTAGGCACATTGCACTGATCTTGCCGCTGCAAACTCCGGCAGGAAATGCGATTCAGGAAGGTTTTATAAGCGCCTTTTACCAGGCATTAGAAATATCCAGAGAAGTACCACGTATCTCAGTTTATGACAGCAGTTATGTATCCCTGGTTTATCCTATTTATGACGAAGCAGTTGCCAGCGGTGCAGATCTAATTATCGGGCCCCTGTCCAAGGAGTTGGTTAATCAGTTACGGCGGTTACCAGTACTACCCGTTCCCACTCTGGCGCTCAATTATGCCGATGAATTGCCGGGCGATCCAGGCAAGCTATTCCAATTTGGTCTCGCTCCAGAAGATGAAATAAAGCAAGTGGCGACATTAGCTTGGGCAGCGGGTCATCGTAATGCCGCTATCATCACACCACAAACAGCCGACTATCCACGGTTACAATCCGCATTTATTGAAGAGTGGTCTGCCCGCGGCGGAAATATAGTGGCACAAGCAACTTTTAGTGGTGATGCTGACTATTCAGATGTCATCAAGGGTTTGATGGCTATTGATGCTAGCGAAGCCAGGAGGGACCGCTTGTTGGATTTGCTGCCCAGAATCAATATGGAATTCACACCTCGTCGTCGCAGCGATATAGATTTCATTTTTCTAAGTGCCACGCCGCGGCAAGGTCGTCAAATTAAACCCACTCTCGCTTTTCACTTTGCCGAAAACATTCCAGTCTATGCCATGCCGTCCATTTATAATGGCATCGACAATCAGAGTGAGAACCGAGATTTGGATGGCATAGTATTCCTCGATGCCCCTTGGATCTTCAATTCATCGGATCCACTAAAATCTGAAATCGCGTCCAATCTACGCCAGGTTCAAGATACATTACTGCGCCTGCGCGCCATGGGAATCGACAGTTTTCGCCTCTATGCTCGCCTCGGGCAAATGGCCAGTCGGCAAATCGATAGCCTACAGGGAGCCACCGGCACACTCACCATGTCCGACAATCAAATAATACACCGCAAGCTGGAGGTGGCCAGATTTATTGACGGACTGGCAATCTTGTTGGAAAGTGCTGCCACCGACACTGGCAATTAGTTGTAGTAACACGACAGAGAACCGGGACGTGAGTTCGCATAAGCCAAAAACCAGCCTAAACACGCGTTCATTCGGCAAAATACAAGAAGCACTTGCAGCCCGACACTTGCGGAAACAGGGATTGAAGTTGGTGCAAAGCAACTACCAATGCCGCGCTGGTGAAATCGATTTGGTGATGTTGGACCCACAAAGTTATTTGGTGTTTGTGGAAGTAAGGTATAGGAGGTGCAATACATTCGGCTCAGCTATTGCATCCATCTCCGTGCGCAAGCAGCAAAAATTACGCCGTGCCGCCTCTCATTTCCTACTATCACATTCGCAGTTTAGTCATCTTGCTTGTCGGTTCGATGTCGTTGGAATTAATCCTTCCACTAAAACCACTACTCTAAACTTCGATTGGATTAAAAATGCATTTGTCTGAAACTTTATCTGTAATTGACCAGTCTACTGCATTGATAGCGGCAGAACTGTTGCGACGAGGTATCTAGCCCGCTTACTTCATGAAGGGATCGGATATGCGGGGAAATCCGGTTAAACAGTTTAACTTATCTCCCGCCAAGCCCTGGTAATTCCAGGGCTCAAGGGAGATGGGGTAAAATGCAATGCCAGATATTTTTAAAAACCCGGTCGGCGAATTACAGTAGCGAATTGTAACATTGCTAGCAGCACTTCAGTTCGTTATAGCACAAGGTTTGGCCAGAAATTCCAAGCGCGTTGATGAAATGTGCAGGTGAGGTATAACAATGGCCCCTAAACGGCCGATATAGTTGAATACTTTTTGCGAGATTGCGGATTAATAGTTTAATGGATTTGGACGATCGAATTTGCAGACATTTTCTAGAAAGCATCGAGACCAAGCAAAAATCAGTCACTGAACTGGTAGGCCCAATTCACAGTGCTGGCGATGCCATGGTGCAATGTTTGCTGAATGAAAAAAAAATCCTGTGTTGTGGCAATGGCGGCTCAGCCGGTGATGCACAGCATTTCTCCTCGGAGCTATTAAACCGTTTTGAACGAGAACGCCCAGGATTACCAGCCATAGCGGTGACCACCGACTGCAATACAATGACGGCAATAGCAAATGACTACAGTTACCGGGAAATATTTTCAAAACAGATTTCCGCGCTGGGTCAGGCAGGGGATCTGCTACTGGCAATTTCAACCAGCGGAGATTCCAGCAACGTGGTCGAAGCAATTAATGCGGCACACACTAGAGAGATGATAGTAGTCGCGCTTACCGGTAAGGACGGAGGCGAAATGGCACAGACGTTGGCTGACCAAGATATTGAGATACGCGTTCCTTCCCACAGAACCGCACGCATTCAAGAAGTTCACCTTGTCATTATCCACTCTCTCTGTGACTTCATTGACAATCAATTATTCGGAGAAGAAGACGAATGAAAACCTACCACATCTTGGCTCTAATGCTGCTGTTAGTTACTTCTTCCTGCACCGCTATTCTGGTCAAAACAACTGGCGAACAAGGCATACAGGAAGATCCAACGAAGCGCACCGCTGGAGCGATAGTCGAAGACCAGTCAATTGAGACCAAGGTCATCGTGAACATGAAATCCCAGGAGCCAGCATTCAGACAGGCCCACTTCGACGTCATCAGTCATAATGGCGTGGTCTTATTAGTCGGGCAGGTGCAATCTGAAGCATTGAAGGCGCGCGCCACCGAGATTGCCAGTCACGCAAGCGCTAAGATTAGGCGAATCCACAATGAGCTCGAAGTCGTTGGTAAGATCGGCTTTCTGGCGCGCCGTAACGACACCTGGATCGCTACCAAGGTACGGACTCTGATGTTCGCCAATGGCGACGTCCCATCCGACCAGGTAAGGGTTATTGCCGCGAATGGCGCGATCTTTCTAATGGGAATAATTAGCCAAATTGAAGGCGACAATGCGGCTAATCTGGCACGCAATGTAGCAGGGGTTACCAAAGTAGTTAAGGTCTTCGAGTATATTAATTAGCCTATGGGTTTCGCAACAAAGAATCCCTACTTACTTAACCAATCGTAGAGGCGACTTCTTTTTAGACAGTCCCGGTTGTTTGTCGTGACTCGATCCAGCACTGGGGCTATCCGATCCTGTTGGGTCAGCCGGCTTCGGAAGATGCCCCTCCGCATCGAACATCATCCCCTGACCATTTTCTTTTGCATAGATTCCCATGACTGCCGAAATGGGAACAAATACGCGTGTGGAAATTCCGGCAAAGCGGCCATCGAAATCGAGGGCGTGATTGCGAATAAAAAGATTTTGCACCGCCGATGGAGATATATTTAAGATTATCTGCCCATCTTTGACGTGTTCCTGAGGAACTTCCACACCTTCTTCGAATGCGTTTACCAGCACATAAGGTGTGCAATCATTTTCCAATATCCATTCATACAGTGCCCGCACAATAAACGATCGGCTCGAACTCATGGTCATAGCAGGCACCCTTTAGCACAGCTACCGCTGTATCAGACCATCTCCTTTTCCTGTTCGGAGAGGCAAGCCAATACTGAATCTCTCTCAAATAGTCGATCTCTGTATTCCAGCAAAGGCTTCGTGGTCTTGTTTTTTGGCAACTCAATTCCCATCACATGCAGGCGCCATAATATGGGTGTAACGCAGCAATCAACGATCGTAAAATCATCGCTCATAAAATAAGGCTTCTCTCCAAAGATAGGCGCAATCGAGATAAGACTTTCGCGCAATTCCTTGCGTGCCTTATCCAATTGAGATGGCGTAGCAGATCCTGCCATAAGCAGATCTACCTGTACGCACCAATCTCGTTGAATACGGTAGATCCAGAGTCGACTCTGGGCTCTTGCCACCGGGTAAACCGGAAATAACGGTGGATGAGGAAAACGTTCATCCAGATATTCCATCATGATATCGGCTTCATATAAAACCAGATCGCGATCAACCAGAGTCGGTAAATTATTGTAGGGATTTAAGGTGGCAAGATCTTCTGGCTTGTTATCAGGATCCACATCGATCGTCTCAACCGTCACACCCTTCTCTGCGAGAACTATTCTGACTCGATGACTATAGTGACTAGTGCCATCAGAGTAGAAAGTCATGGAAGACCTTTTCGCTACTACACCCATATTTACCCCTCTATTCCAAATTGTTGATTTACAGATTGTTTAGCGCAAAAGTATTAATGGTAGTCCTTGCGAAATTCACGCCCCATTAGAGTAACCAAGACATA
>JADFOC010000041.1 GCA_022563075.1 Pseudomonadota bacterium | reverse complement strand
ACAACCGATAAATTCGCCACTGGCTAATTTCGGCAGGTATTTCTGTTTCTGCTCGTCGGTGCCAAAGACGTTGATGGGGTGCATAACCAAGCTGGACTGTACGCTCATCATCGAGCGATAACCGGAATCGACGGCCTCAATTTCCCGAGCCGCCAGGCCATAACATACATAGTTCACGCCAGCACAACCGTAGCCTTGAATGGTCGAGCCCAGCAGACCCAGCGCACCCATCTCACGAAAGATTTCAGGATCTGTGTACTCATTGCGATAAGCTTCCCGTACCCTGGGTAACAGCTTTTCTTGCGCATATTGCCTGGCCGTATCTCTTACCAGGCGCTCCTCTTCGCTGAGTTGTTCTTCCATCAGAAAGGGGTCTTTCCAATTAAAGGGCACGTCGTCCGATCTGACAGACATATCACTCTCCTAATATATTCGACTCGCCTCGGCTAGATGAGGACGCAGTAGCAGGCAGCTAGGCGGTTTCAAAAAATACCGATTAAGCATGGGCTTGATGGGGTAACTCGAGTCTTTCACCGGCGCGGTAGTCTACCAAATTACGATCTTTTTCTCTAAAGACTCTGCCATTAGATTGGGTTGTTTCGGCTTCTACAGTTTCGCCGGATGCGGGTGATAAACCCAAGAATGTGACTGCCATTTTGGTAGAATAGTGCGTTATGGACGTATCCCACATTCTCGAATCTCTCAACGAACCGCAACGCAACGCCGTGGCGAATCCGAGCCAAAAACTGTTAGTGCTCGCTGGCGCCGGCAGTGGCAAGACCCGGGTACTGGTCCACAGAGTAGCGTGGTTGATGCAAGCGGAGCAGGTCTCACCCTTCGCCGTATTGGCGGTCACTTTTACCAACAAAGCGGCACGTGAAATGCGCAGTCGTATCGAATCGCTGCTGGGCCAGTCACTCCATGGCATGTGGGTTGGTACCTTTCATGGCCTCTCCCACCGCCTGTTACGGGCGCATTGGCGCGAGGCTGGGCTGGCTGAAGATTTCCATATTCTGGACAGCGACGACCAACTACGACTGATTAAGCGAATCAATCGTTCCTTGCATATAGATGAGGACAAATGGCCCGCCAAGCAATGTCAGTGGTACATCAACGCACAGAAAGACGAGGGCCTCAGGGCTGGAAATATAGAGCATTTTGATGATGACTATACGAAAACCATGTTGAATGTTTATCTCGCCTATGAAGAGGCCTGCAACCGTGGGGGCATGATCGACTTCGGTGAGATTCTTCTTCGTGCGCACGAGTTGTGGTTAAAGAATCCGCAAATACTCGCTCACTATCAAAATCGCTTTCAGCATATCCTGGTCGATGAGTTCCAGGATACCAATGCTATTCAGTATGCCTGGTTGCGTGTCCTGGCAGGCAAAACCAATCAGATGATGGTGGTTGGAGATGATGATCAATCTATCTACGGTTGGCGCGGCGCAAAAATAGAAAACATTCAACAGTTCAACGTGGACTTTCCCGACGCCGAGATCGTCCGGCTTGAGCAGAACTACCGTTCGACATCAACCATTCTGCAAGCAGCCAACAAATTAATAGCCAACAACCAGAGTCGATTGGGTAAGACACTTTGGACTGATGGCGACAAAGGCGAACAGATAAGTCTCTACGAGGCGTTCAACGAACAAGATGAGGCCCGGTTTATTGTTGCCCGAGTAGAAGATTGGTTCAACTCAGGTAACCGAAGGTCCGACGCGGCAATCCTGTATCGCTCGAATGCACAATCGAGAGAATTGGAGGATGCGTTACTTCGTGTAGCCATGCCTTATCGAATCTATGGTGGCCATCGGTTTTACGAGCGATTGGAGATCAGGAACGCGTTATCCTATTTGCGGTTGTTGGTAAATCGTGATGACGACACCGCACTGGAACGAGTTGTTAACGTGCCTGCGCGAGGAATAGGCAGCCGTACTCTGGACACGATTCGCAACGTGGCTCGTGCGCAGAATTGTTCCCTGTGGCGAGCCTGCACCAAGTGCGTGAATGAGTCGCTGCTTAATTCGCGTGCCGCCAATGCTGTGTTGGCATTTCTTCAGCTGATTGATAATTTGCAAGAGGCGTGCGATGAGCTGGAGCTGCATGCAAAGGCAGAGCACATTATTACCCATAGCGGCCTGATTCAGCACCATGAAAAAGAAGGAGGTGAAAAAGCGCGAGCCCGTGTTGAAAACCTGGAGGAACTGGTCACTGCGGCCAGGAATTTCGATAGAGTAGACTTCGATGAAGATTTTGACCTCAAGTCCAATACTCTACTTGCTGCGTTCCTGGATCAGGCAGCGCTGGATGCCGGCGATACACAGGCAGATGAATCGGATGATGCGATTCAACTCATGACCCTTCACTCGGCGAAGGGCCTGGAGTTTCAGTTGGTTTTCCTGGCTGGTTTAGAGGAGGGCTTGTTTCCGCACAAAATGTCTATGGGAACCATTTCCGGCCTCGAAGAAGAGAGGAGACTCTGTTACGTAGGTATAACCAGGGCAAAGAAAAAGCTCTACCTGAGCTATGCAGAATCGAGAAGGTTGCACGGTGAGGTTAAACTCTGTCGCCCTTCTCGATTTATAGGGGAACTTCCCAAGGAACTGATAGACGAGATCAGGTTGAAATCCACCGTCAGTCGGCCGAGCTTCGGCTCAACCAGGATCGGCAAGGGCTTGAATGGAAATGTAGAAGTGCCGCAAACGGAGTTTTCACTGGGACAACGGGTTGGCCACAATAAGTTTGGCGAGGGTGTGGTGCTAAATTATGAAGGCCAGGGTCCAAATGCGAGAGTGCAGGTTAATTTTGATACAGTCGGTAGCAAGTGGCTGGTATTGTCTTATGCCAAGCTGGAAGTACTGGGATAAAAAATTTAATTAAGATCAATAAAGAGTCAAACACAACGAACTGGCAAAACATTTATGAAAAATCTTTTCCTGTCTCTCCTGCTTGCATCGATTGCCGCCTGCAGTGGCGAATCACAGCCAACGACTGGCAATTCGGTGGCTACTCATGACCTGACTGTCTATGAATGGAAGCTGATTACATCCTGGCCGAAAAATCTGCCTGCGCTCGGCACATCTCCAGAGCATTTTGCCGATATTGTCGAGAAGATGAGTAATGGACGCATGCGCATTCACGTCTATGGCGCCAATGAATTGGTTGGCGGACTCGAAGTGTTCGATGCCGTTTCACAAGGCGTCGCCGAGATTGGTCATTCTGCCTCCTATTACTGGCAAGGAAAGATACCTGGCTCCCCTTTCTTTTCAGGCATTCCTTTCGGGCTTACGGCGGCCGAGATGAACGCCTGGCTAGCCTACGGTGGCGGCAATGAATTGTGGCGCGAGCTCTACGAACCATTTGATCTTATCCCGGTGAGAGGCGGTAATTCTGGCACCCAGATGTTTGGCTGGTTCAATAAAGAAATAAATTCTCTGGCAGATTTCAGGGGCTTGAAAATGAGAATCCCTGGCCTTGGGGGCGAGGTGTTTAAACGAGCTGGCGGAACTCAAATTACCATGCAGGTGAGCGAAGTCTTCACGGCTTTGCAAACCGGCGCGCTGGATGCCGCCGAATTTGTCGGCCCCTATAATGACTTGGCCGCAGGCTACCACACAGTTGCCGATTACTATTATTACCCAGGCTGGCATGAGCCGGGTTCGACGCTTGAAACAATCTTTAATAAATCGGCTTTCGAGGCCTTACCGCCAGACTTGCAAGCAATCTTGTACGCCGGCACTGAAGTGATGAACCAGTTGCTGCTGGACGAACTAACCGCCAGGAACAACGAGGCTCTTCGAGTTCTGATTGAGGACCACGATGTTGAGTTAAGGAAACTGCCAGACGATGTGTTGGTGGAGTTACATCGAATCTCTAATGAGGTGGTTAGGGAATTAGCGGAAACCGATGCAGTGACGCAGCGGATTTATGATTCCTACAAGAGCTTTCAGGCAGGCGTTCAAAATTACCATCGAATTGCCGAAGAAGCTTATATCGAAGCCCGCAAACTTCCCCTGAACTAATCTAACCGAGCTAATCCGGTAACGGTCGGGGATTGCCATCATCACCAATGGCCACGAACACAAACAATCCGTCGGCGACTTTTTTAATTGTGTTATCAGTACTTAAATTTGAAATCCACACTTCCACAGCGATATGAAGTGAACTGCGTCCTCGGTGTGTGATCTGAGCGTAGCAGCTGACGGTCGATCCCACGCTGACGGGTTGCAGGAAATTCACATTTTTAATGGCAACCGTTGCCGACCTTCCCTTCGCCACTTTTTTGGTAAGAATGCCCGCCGCCAGGTCCATTTGTGACACCAGCCAACCACCAAAAATATCGCCATTGGCGTTGGTGTCCCTGGGCATAGCCAGTGTCTGTATTGCCAATTCACCTACAGGCTTGGCAGCAATATCCTTGGTTGTACTCATACCAGTTCCTCGAATCAGGCTATTTAAGCAGCGCCGGTAACCAGGTAGCCAGTGCTGGCTGCCACGCCAGCAACAACATTAATCCAAGCTGCATGATCACAAACGGTATTACACCTCTATAGATATCGCCAGTGCTTATCTCTTTCGGTGCCACACTGCGTAGATAGAACAGTGAAAATCCAAATGGGGGTGTCAGAAAAGATGTTTGCAGATTAATCGCAATCATGATGCCAAGCCAGATTGGATCCAGTCCCATTGCCAATAATATTGGCCCAACCAGAGGCACCACCATGAAGGTTATTTCGATAAAGTCGAGGATGAAGCCAAGTAAAAATATTAATAACATGACTATCAGGGTGGCGGCAACAACACCTCCGGGCATGTTGGTCAGCAAATTTTCAATCAAGCTATCACCGCCAAATCCTCTGAAAACCGAAGAGAAAATGGCGGCGCCGACAAGAATCAGGTAAACCATCGAAGTAATTCGCATGGTTTCGATGGCCACCTGTTGCAAAATCTTGAAATTGAGCTTCCGCTTAAGCCCAGCTAACAGCATCGCCCCCATCGCTCCCACACTAGCCGCCTCGGTAGGCGTCGCCACCCCCAGAAGAATCGAACCGAGTACCGCGACCATCAGGAAAATGGGCGGCAGTAATCCGCTCAACAAGGCCGTGATTAATGCGCTTCGACTCAGCCCCGCGCCTCTATCCTTTACCGGCGGGGCCGCTTCCGGGTTAATTACTGCGATCACAAATACATAAGTTGCATAGGCAATTACCAGCAGGATTCCAGGAATAATGGCCCCTGCAAACAGGTCTCCCACCGAGACAAAATCGGGTGCGAAATTTCCGCTACTAAGTTGTGCTTGTTGGTAGGCATTGGAGATGACTTCGCCAAGTAGCACCAGACAGATGGAAGGCGGGATGATCTGACCCAGAGTGCCGGTCGCACAGATTGTGCCACAAGCCAAGGACGGCCTATATCCTGTTTGTAACATGATGGGTAGCGACAGGATGCCCATGGTGACAACAGTTGCACCGACGATACCGGTACTGGCCGCCAACAACATTCCCACCAAGATTACTGAGATGCCGAGTCCGCCTGGCAGGGCCCCGAATACCATCGCCATGTTTTTTAGCAGGTCTTCGGCAATGCGAGATTTTTGCAACATGGATCCCATAAACACAAACAAGGGAACGGCATACAGGTTCTGATTTACCAAGATGCCATAGATTCTATTTGGGATTGAGAAGACAAACGCGCTATCGAAAACTCCAGCCAGGCTTCCGGCGCCGGCAGCCAACAGGGAGACTCCCGCCAATGTTAATGCCACGGGATAGCCCGCCATAAGCACCAGGCAAACGATGACAAAAAACAAGATTGGAAGAAACTCAAGCACTAAGGAGTCCTCTGTCGAATCTTGATGATTGACTTGAGAATTTCCGAGAAGCCCTGAATTATCAGCAAGCTCGCGAGAACGATAATCGTTGCCTTGAGCAAATAGACGAAAGGCAAGCCACTCATTTCTAGCGAGCTTTCCTTAATACGCCAGGCTACGCTGACATAGTCCCAGCTGGTCAGGATAATGAATCCACAACAGGGCAAGAGAAAAACCAGGGCTCCGACCAAATCTACCCATGCCTGGTTGCGCACGCTGAACCGGCTATAAAAAATATCCACTCGCACATGACCCTGTTCCTTAAGGGTATAGGCCGCACCAAGCGTAAATATTAGTGCGTTAAGGTACATCACCGTTTCCTGCAGGGCGATCGAGCCAAATTGGAAGACATAACGCAGGGTGACGATCAGCACCATTACCAGGACCATCGCCACCGTCATCCAGGAAACAGCCCTGCCGATGAAATCGGTGATTTTATCAATCCCAGCCGAAATCCTTGCCAGATACATTATTCGTTCTCGGTTAAATGACTGAAATCATTCAATCGCACATTATTGCATAGAGCAATGCCACACCCAGACGCCGCGAGGGGTATTGCGGTGATTGGCTTAGGGCATCGACCAGGTTCGCAGCAATTCGAAGCTGAGCACAAGCACGGCGAGACTGAGTGAAAGCATGAGTACAGCAATCAGCCACAGCCCGGAGCGCCTCAGCCAAATAGAGAATCGAACGCGAATGCCGACTGGCGCTACTGGCTTCGCGGGAACGTTCGCGAACAGGGTGGCAAAGCTATAAAGAGTAGTCACCCAACAAAATCCAATGATCGATGGAATCAGCATGCCATCCCCTGCCAACCAGCGAGTTTCGAAAAGACTGAGTACGAACAGTGCCAGGAAGAACAGCCCTAGAACGATGAATAGGTAGCGGAAGTAAGCTAAGAAACCAGCAACTACTTGTAAGCGCTCAAGCATAACCGAGCCCGTGTCGAGTGATTGGTTGAACTGACAGGCTAGTTTAATTGATAAAGCCAGCATAAGGAATTGGGTGACTTCGCCAGAGTCCAGCGCCGAAATTCACTTTCTTGCTGGAATCAATCCTGCGACAGAGTCTGGTTGTGAAAGGCTTGAAGCCGGATTTTTGGATCGTCTTCACAGCTTGTTGGTTGGTCGAAGTCGCCATCGAAATGTTGGATGGCATACTGGATACGCCGATGCACCTCACTTCGGTCTAGAGCATGCGGTTTTCAAATCATCGAAGCACTTCTTAACCAGGCTATCGCTGAATATCCCGATCCAGTTTGGTACACTGGCAACGTGTATGCTCCTGATGATGCTTCGACGCCGCTGGGTTGGTAGCAGGACGACGAGAATCAGGATTAACCCAGCCATCCAACCTGCTTAGAAAACAGCCAAGAAAAGTAATAGAAGAGAAATACCGCTATGCTAATTGTTGTCTCCCCTGCCAAGTCGCTCGATTTTGCATCGCCTGCTAAAACACGCAAATTCACCGAGCCCTCGTATTTGCGAGAAGCCAATGAATTGGTGACTGAACTGCAAAAGTTGCAGCCGGAGGATCTGTCTGAATTGATGCACATCAGTAGCAAGCTTGGTGAGCTGAACCACCAGCGCTACCAGAATTGGCATACTCCCTTCGATTTGAAAAATTCCAAGCAGGCGATTTTTGCCTTTAAGGGCGATGTTTACATTGGTCTTCAGGCGGAACAATTTACCACGGCCGATCTTAACTTCGCCCAGAAGCACCTGCGAATATTATCGGGCCTGTATGGACTGCTACGCCCACTGGATCTAATGCAGCCCTACCGCCTGGAGATGGGGTCGAGATTTAACAACAAGAAAGGCAGGAATCTGTATGCGTTTTGGGACGGCAAGCTGACCCAAAATTTGAATGGCTTATTGGCCGCCGAGAAGAAACCGGTGCTGGTTAATCTGGCCTCCAAGGAATACTTTAGCGCCATCAAACCCAAGGAACTGAATGCCGAGGTAATCACGCCGATATTTAAGGATTTTTCCGGCGGGAAATACCGTGTGCTTGGTTTCTTTGCCAAGAAGGCACGTGGTTCTATGACGGCTTTTGTCATTAAAAACAGAATTACCGCCGCGGCCAGGCTGAAAGAATTTGCTGTAGATGGCTATCGTTTCAGTGAATCTGATTCCACCGCTTCCAAGTTAGTGTTTCTGCGCAAACAAGCTTAAGCGGCACGGTATGGCCCGCTCGATTACATGATTATTTCGCTGCGATGAATAATCCTCTCCCCTTCAGCCAAGCCTGCGAGAACAATAAACAAGTTATTCTCGACCTATTGGCGACGCATTTGGCCGTCAGTGATTCTGTGCTGGAAATAGGGGCCGGCACTGGCCAACACGCGGTGTATTTCGCCGAGCATTTCCCCAATTGGCTCTGGCAGTGCTCCGACACACCGTCCGATGTGGATAGTCTTAACCTGCGCATCGCCGCCGCCCAACTGCACAATCTTCCCTCGGCCATTGCGCTCGATGTGAATCAGGCACATTGGAATTGCGCAAAAAGCAATGCCATTTACAGCGCGAATAGTTTGCACATCATGTCGGCAGATTCCGTGGAGAATTTCTTCGCCGGGGTAGGAAGACAGCTACAAGAGAATGGATTGTTATTGGTCTATGGCCCGTTCAAATATGGCGGCGACTTTACCACCGAGAGTAATGCTCGCTTCGATCTATGGCTTAAGCAGAGAGATCCCGTCAGCGGGGTTCGGGATTTTGAATGGGTTATGAAACTTGCTGAAGGCGCAGGTTTGGAGTTCATCGAAGACAACGCCATGCCGGCTAATAATCAGTTTTTGGTTTGGAAGAAAACTGGAAATTAGTGCCGGGCGATGTCATCTTCAATTTCTAGCAGCGTACAGGCCTATCGCCTCCATGCCTATTCGGTCAACCATTTCGGTGTCAGATGAGAGAAAGCTAACTGACCCATCCTCATTGACCCAGTGTTGGATGTTGTTCTTAACCAGTTCCGAGATGATGTCTTGCATGATTTCAGCATTTCTCATCCTGAAACTGTCGATAAGCACATCGTTTTCTTCCCGAGCCTCTTCAGATATCACTTCTTCACGATTGAAGTCGCAGCCAGTTGAGAAAACTACGAAGATAATTATTGGCAGAAATTTCATTTGGCTCACCAACGTCGCATTAAGCTGAAGCGCTAACACCTTTGTCACCAGGCAAGCCACACCGTGGTTGATCCTGTTTTAAACTGTTGGTTGGTCGCTCCCAAATTCATAGCTTAGCTCAACAACTTCAAACTGATTGCCCTCTGGATCCTCGTAGGAAGCAACCATTCCGAACCCCTCATCATGAGGAGGGGTCAATTTTTTCGGAGTAAATTCATTCTTGCTTGAGCACTTTGTTATATTTGCCTAAACCTCCGAAGCGAAATGGGCTTTAATTTCAGCTTCAGTCATTTCAGGTGTTTCATTTGAAAAGCAATAATAGTCAGGTCGCAGGTCACTGAAATATTGCATGCTCATAACTAAACCTTCGGTATTTGGAAAGAGCCCGACCGGTATGTTGTAGCTTCCCGCATTCTTAAAACGACTGAATAAATGCGTACCACAATTCGAACAAAATCCACGCGAAGCCCAAGATGAAGAATCATACTCCTTAACCGCATCTTCCCCTTCAAATTTCACATCAGTACCACATTGCGCCATAAACAATGGACCACCACCCCATTTTCTACAGGATGCACAATGGCAAACTGAGAATTTAGGGTCAATGTTTGCAACATGTACTTTAACGCTACCGCATAAACAACTAGCAACGTTCTCAACTGACTTTGACATTTTCTTTATCCTCAAACTTTGATGTAAATATACGCCTCAATAACCGGCGCAGCTTTGCTGAGTCAGGCGCATGTCGTTAGCGTGCGAAGTTGATTGACTTGTTATGTGTTTAGCCAAAAAAAGCGCCTAGTTGATCTTCACTGACTATAGCCAGGAACTCTTCGATTGATTTTACATAGGGAACTGGCTCATAACCATGCCATTTTAAATCTTGTCTCTGCCACATTACTTTCCAGCGCTTCTGGGTTTTAATATAGGTACTCTTGGCGATTGGGATTTCCATTTTTTCTGATGGGTTCTTCCATTCTGGCCTTATTTCAAAAATCTCTACACTTTGACTATGCTCATCAATTCTGTAACTCAAATCAATTTCATGCCGAATAGATGCTGGTGGGCGTCGTACTTCGAGAAACTTTTTAAGCTCCCTTTCACACCTTTTTATTTCGAATTCACTAATTGCCATATGCGATTTATATCGGTTAAATTACTGTGAAAGTCAGTGACACCTAACGCTTTTGTATGGTTGTTCATGAGCGTTTATTTGTTACGTAATGAAATTTCTAATTGTTTAAACCCCTTTTTCTGGAATCTTTCAGTCTTTTCTATTGAAAGTTTCTCCAGCTTGTGATCTGAAAAGAGCGGTATGCCTGACTCCAGTTTGACTGGCATCTCCGAAATACTTAAATGAGTTATCAAACTTCTTCCCAAAAACGAAGACGCGAGCTTACCACCACCTACCAGCCATAGATGCTTTAAACCCTTTAACTCTGCTTCATTGACAACTTCATCTGCTGTTTTTGCTATTTTGAGATTCGCGCCTTCTAACGATTCTAGTTCAGTACTTGTGCAAACCCACGTTGGTTTGTCTTCATAAGGCCATGATCAGTAATTAAAAACAAAGTCATAAGTGTTACGCCCCATTACAAGGCCATCGATACTTGCAAAGAAATCATCGTAACCTGCGTCAGTCATATCAATGTTCAGATTA
>JADFOC010000426.1 GCA_022563075.1 Pseudomonadota bacterium | reverse complement strand
GACAACTCCACTTCATAGACATCACCTGGCACCATAGCCCGGGTGCTACCCATGGTGCCCGACCAAATCATGTCACCTGGCTCCAGGGTAAAGTAGGTGGAAATATAGCTGAGCATTTCTTCCATGCCAAAGATCAAATCAGCGCTGTTACCAGACTGCCGCTCTTCACCGTTAAGACGACCGGTGATCTGAATATTTTTATAGTCTGCGCCTTGCACCAGAACTGGTCCTACCGCATTAAATCCTCTGGAACCTTTCGCACGCACCCATTGAATATCTCCGCCTTGCCAGGCACGTTCGCTGACATCATTGCCGCCAGTCACACCAAAAATATATTCGTGTGCGTCCTCCACGGATACGTTCTCAGCACGCTTGCCAACGATGATGGCCATCTCGGCCTCATAGTGCAGATTTTGAGATTCGGCCGGTCGCACGATGGGATCTTCCGGACCCACAATAGAATTGGCTGGAATGGTAAACAGTCCTGGATACTCAGCTGGATCGCCGGTGATATGGCTGCGAAAATTAAAGGCGGTCATGAACACCAGTGCAGGATCGACCGGTGCTTCGAGTTTGATATCTTCACGCTGAACGATTACGCCGGTATGATCCAAGCCGTCATAGGGCGCATGAGCCAACTGGTAAATACCATCGTCATGTACCATGCCCCAGCTTATATCACCGCCGTCTTGTGAATATCGAACAAATGTCTGTGCGCTGGCGGCCACGCTGAACGTTACCAGCACTGCAGTTGCCAGGGTCATTCTTGTTAAACTCAAAATTGATTGCTTCACTGCTAACCTCCTGCTTGAAGTCTTGGTTTTCTAATGTTACATCGAAATCGGGCAGCCGATGCTACGCTGCTTGCCCGATAGGGTCAACCATGCCCAGCGTCTATAAACCAGGACCTATCGTAGACTAATCGGCATGGTCTTCGTGTTGCAATTGCGCATACGCAATTGAGTTTAATTCCTGGGCCCGGTTGCCAAAAACAATCTTGTGAAGGGTATCGGCAATGCTGCCTTGAAAATCATCGGCGTGCAGATAGGCCGCTACATTCCCGTCGGTGGGATCCAGTGCCAGTGCGCGTAAATCTTTTCGATGGTCTTCGGTGATAATAATTATCGGTGTGGGTTTGCGCAGTGGGTTGCGTTTTTCTTCGCTGCGAATGCGAAACAGAAATTGGTCTCTGGGTTTCTTATAACTATTCCAGCCCGTGATCACACAGGAGAGTTTATTGGTAAGAAAACCAAAGCCACGATTGTATTGATGCATCGCTTCAATGGCGTTGGTTTCGTTGTAAGTATTGATCGTAGTGTATAGACCGGTTTTCCCAATAAGCATCGCGCACTCATCCACCAGCGCGTTATTCAAATCATAAATCAGGACAACTGGTTTAAAACTCATGAGTAAATTTCTGGTTTATTGCTGTTATTTGGTTAATCAATTGAACCCGAACCTTATTTAGACCTGAATACTATGTTGGTAGTAAAATCGTCACGAGTAGTTCTGGCCTCGTTTGCCGGTACGTTGGTATCTTCGTAACCAAAGCTCATCCCGAATAGTATCTTGGTACCATCTTCTATAGCAAAGGCTTCTCGAACCAGGTCTGGATAATTACGCATGGTACCCATAGGACAGCTGTGGAGACCGAATGCTACCATAGTTAGCATGAGCGTTTGTGCGAACATTCCCACATCGACGGCTACCGTTATTTCAAAGCCGGGATCCATGCCAATGAAGGCGATATAGGGTGCATCGAAGAATTCGAAGTTTCTCAACACCGCTCGCATGCGACCAGGTTTGTCATCTCTGCCTATCCCCATCTTGGAATACAGTGCAATCGCACAATCGACTTGTCGTTTTCGATACTCGTTTTCGAACTTACCATGGTATGGGTAATCTGGATTCGGCTTCACCCCGCCTGCAGTATTCTTCACCATCTGTTGCCTGAGTCTGTCTTTCAACTCACCGCTTGCTATATACACCTTCCAGGGTTGTACATTGCAGTTCGAAGGCGCCTGCTGTGCAATCTCAAAAATTCTATGCAGAACTTCCTCTGGCACTTCCTTGTCCAGAAAACCACGTACCGATCGCCGAGCGTACACCGCATCGATCAATCTCATCTCCGAATCCATTACCGCCGACTCTGCTACTTCAACTTCTGCTTTCATGTTGTTCATACTTCTGGTTCCAATATTTTCCACTTAGTTAAGACTTCATTTTGCGAGTGACACCCTTAACCCACCAGGCTAGTTCCCGGCAAAGATTGGCGCTATTTCACGGCGGCTATCAACTCAAAATTCGGCCACCGTCGACATCTATAGTAGTGCCGGTGACGAACGCGTTTTGCATCACAAAAATAATCCCCGCCGCCACCTCTGCCGCCGTACCGGCTCGCTTAATCAGGTGGCTGGATGTCATCGCCCGCATTTTCGCTTCCTTCTCGGCCCCCATCCAGTCAAACATCGCAGTGTCGACTGTGCCGGGTGACACCACATTGACCCGGATTGGAGCCATTTCCACGGCCAGGCAGCGCACCATGTTCTCCACCGCAGCGCCGACACAGCTGAGAGCAGATTGGGCTAGCTTGATCTTACGCGCCGGCGATCCGCTGACCAGGGTAATGCTGCCATCTTCGGCGAGGTAGCTGGCGCCGGTTCTGACGACTTTGCCATAACCCCATAGCTTGTCAAAGGCTGCCTTGAACTGGTCTTCGGTCTGGTCCAGAAAAGGTTTGAGTGTTCTCTCTCCACCCACTGCGGCAGAAACCAGGTGATC
>JADFOC010000425.1 GCA_022563075.1 Pseudomonadota bacterium | reverse complement strand
CATCGTGCGGGGATACCGGGAAGGTCCGAACCCGGCAGTCTGGCGAGGTCATATTTCCATGCTGCTGCCACAGCGAAATAAGATTCAGAAACCCAGGCATCACCCTGCTATGCCCTACCCTGAGCTGGCGGAATTCATGGCCGAGCTTAAGGCGAAGACCGGCATGGCCGCACAAGCGCTGCAATTGGCAATATTAACCGCCACCCGGACCAGCGAAGTCATTGGCGCGACCTGGGATGAAATCGAAGAAAGTGTGTGGACCATTCCAGCCGAGCGCATGAAATCCAAGCGGCAGCACCGGGTTCCTCTGTCCGATCAGGCGATCGCATTACTGGATGGATTGCCATCACGCACTAGCTGGCTATTCCCATCGATTCAGCAACGGAAACACATTTCAAACATGGCGATGCTGCAGTTAATGCGCGGGATGGAATATGGCGTCCAGGGTAAGCGCGGCCACTATGTACCGCATGGATTCCGGTCTAGTTTCAGGGACTGGGCAGCCGAGCAAACCAACTATCCCCGGGAACTGGCCGAATCTGCGCTGGCGCATGTGCTGGCCGATAAAACCGAGGCGGCCTACCAGCGCAGCGACATGCTGGAAAAGCGCAGCAAGTTAATGCAGGCCTGGGCGGATTATTGTCACACGGCGCAGGACAGCAAGGCCCAGGTTGTGGGAATTCGGGCGTCATGAAAGATGCGAATAGCGATCTGGATCCGGAGGAGCTGGACCACAATTCGAGCCTGTATAAAAAGGGCAAAGAAGGAGACCGGGAGGCTGCAAAAGAATTAATAGCTTCGACGATTAACGACCGCTATACATTCCTGTTCGCCTGGGCCAAAGCTGGCGATCCTGAGGCGGCATTAATATTAATGGTCGAGGAATTGGCTGACCCTGCGACCCTGATCACCCTGGCCGAAGCTGGCGACCCTGAGGCGGCAAAACAATTAATGCGCGATGCGGTTAGTTACCTCGGGCACGATCAACCACTACCGAACTCTTTGCTCGATTACATCCAGGAGGCACTCTACAAGGCAGCTCAGGGGGTAGACGCAAACAGAGCCTTTCATCTGAAAAAAGGAGTCGGCAAGAATAAATATACGCCTGCATTTGAAAGACTGCTGACCTACATGGAGGTGCAGTTAGCCCTTCGGAAGGGTGGCACAAAAACTGCGGCCTATGAGAGTGTGGCCAAAACTGACAACTTAGCGTCGGAAACCATCCGCAAAAGATGTCGGAGGAGTGGCCTTGACTGGATTTTTGACCAGTGGCCCGAGGAAGAATTACAGAGTGGTATAGCCGCTTGTCAGAGGATATTAAAAAATAGGCATGGTACTACGTGATTACCATGCCTATTTTTTTTGAAAATTGTGCTTACAATGCCGTTCTTGTTTCGAACATATCCAACAGGAGCAAGTAATGCCAACATCCGAACAAATCCAGGCTAACTGCCTGACCCCCACCGAACTGGCCGACATGCCAGACGATACATTGATTTCCTTGCGCAGCGTGCTACCCATGATTCAAGTGAGTCGCACAACACTCTGGCGTATGATTAATTCTGGCAAATTTCCTCAACCTATCAGGATCGCTACTCGGCTAAACCGCTGGCACCTGGGTACTGTTCGGGAAGTGGTGAGAAAGGCGGCATGATATGGAGCTTAAATTAAAACGCCCCGGCGACCAGGCACGGGGCGACGCCCAACGCACGAACCGCCATCTTTATTTGAGGCGCTTAACCAGTTCAAAACGGTGATGGTCGAATGCGGCCTGCAGCCGCCTGAGTTTATCGAGCTAGGTCGGTTTCATCGTTTCCCTGGGCAAGATAAGCGCCGGGGCAATAAAGCCGGTTGGTGCGTATTTTTCCATGACGGTACTGGTGGTTCGTTTGGGGATTGGTCGACCGGTTTGATTGAGAATTGGCAAGCGCAGCGTGAGACGACCTATCTGGCCTCTGAGCGCGCCGAATTTCGACGGCGGGTAGCGGCAGCCAAAGCCACGGAAAAGGCTGCAAGAATCGATCAGCAACGCAAGGCTGCCGACAAGGCCACCGATATCATAAACGCATCGAAACCGGCTGTATTTCACCCCTATTTACAGCGCAAAAAAGTATTGCCGTTGGGTATTCTGGAAAATGATAACTACCTGGTTATCCCGATGCAGGATATCGATGGGAAAGTATGGTCAGTGCAGACCATCAGCCCGGCAGGCAAAAAGCTATTCATGGCTGGTGGCCGAATCAAGGATTGCTTTTATTTGATTGGTGGGCCTGTCACTGACCAGATATTTATTTGTGAGGGATTCGCGACCGGCGCCAGCTTGCATATGCATGGCGATACCATCGGCACCAGGCGCCAGCCTATTGCCGTGGCGTTCAATGCCGGGAACCTGAAAGGCGTGGTGCTGACGATTCACGCCAGGTACCCCAACACTGCAATCACCATTGCAGCGGATAACGACATACACACGCCGAGCAACCCTGGATTAACCAAAGCCATGGAGGCAGCCGCACTAGTGGGTGGCAATTACATCTGGCCGAACTTCGACGACATACCGGGCGCGGGTACCGATTTTAACGATTACCGACTGGCCGGGGGGGTGTTGTGAGTATTAAAACTGGAGATTTTAAAGGCATCCCGGCTGGCTATCTTTGCACGGAAAACGGAGTATCTGAAATTCCTGCGAATGGTGATGCCAGACCCATTACCCTGAAACCAGTAATTGTCACGGCGCTGGCCAAAGATCCCAGAGATAGTAATTGGGGTACGTTTTTGGAATGGTCCGACTA
>JADFOC010000040.1 GCA_022563075.1 Pseudomonadota bacterium | reverse complement strand
TAAGCCCCGAGTTGGTACGGGGAGCTATCAAGGGCGCAAAGAAACTTCCGTCCCTGTTCACCAACAGAAAGGCTAGACAGGAGATGATGGATGCCCTGTCGGATGATGAATTGCAGCAAATCAAACGTGGCGGTCAGGATTATAGAAAGATTTATGCCGCCTATCACCGAGCGATACAGGGTAATGGCAAACCGACTGTGATCCTGGTCAAGACCGTCAAAGGTGACGGCATCGTCGGTACCGAAGGCAGCAATACGGTGCACCAGAAGAAAAACCTGAATGCCAAACAACGTCTGCAGATTGCCAGAAATTTTGGCATCCCACTGGATGACGCGGCAATTAAACGCGCTGAATTCTACAAACCGTCAGACAGTAGTCCCGAAATCAGCTATCTGAAAGCCAGACGGCAGGAGTTGGGTGGACCGATTCCCGCCCGCCAGAGTGAATGTCAGAAGCTGTCACCTCCTGCACTGACCAGTTTCAACTCCTTACTGCACGGCTCCGGCGATCGCACTCAATCCACCACCATGGCAATGGTGCGCATCTTGTCTATTTTGCTGCGGGAGAAATCCCTGAATAAGTATCTGGTGCCCATCGTCCCGGATGAGGCGCGTACCTTTGGACTGGAAGCGTTATTCAAAATAGCCGGCATCTTCTCCGTACAGGGTCAGCGCTATACGCCGGTCGATGCTGATACACTGGTTGCCTATCGGGAAGCAGAAGACGGTCAAATATTACAGGAGGGCATCTGCGAAACCGGTGCGCTGGCCTCGTTCCTGGCGGCGGGCACCGCTTACTCGATTCATGCCCTGCCGATGATTCCATTCTATTTCTTCTATTCCATCTTCGGCTTTCAGCGGGTGGGTGACATGATCTGGACTTGCGGCGACATGCTGTGCCGGGGTTTCCTGATCGGTGGTACCGCCGGTCGAACCACGCTCAATGGGGAAGGCATTCAGCATCAGGATGGTCACTCCCAGGTAGTTGCCAATACCTACCCGAACCTGAAGAGCTACGATCCTGCCTTCGCCTATGAATTAGTGGTGATCGTGCGAGAAGGTATTCGTCGCATGTACGAATTGCAGGAAAATATTTTTTATTACATCACCACCTATAACGAAAATTATGTCATGCCATCGATTGCCGAGGCGGACGATCTCAGCGATTCGATTAATCGAGGAGCCTATTTATACCAAGGCAGTAAGTCCGCAACCGACTCTCAGGTTCACCTCTTGGGCAGTGGCTCCATCATGCAGCAAGCATTGGCCGCCAGAGACAAGCTTGAATCGATGGGCTTTGCGGTGTCGGTGTGGAGTGTGACCAGCTACAACGAATTATACCGGGAAGCCGAAAACTGCGAACGCTATAACCGTCTGCATCCCTTTGAGAATCCGAAGAGTCCGTATATAAAACAACTGTTTGCTAAAACCTCGGGGGTTTATGTCGCGGTGACCGACTTCATGAAAGCGCTACCCAACAGTATCGCGCCCTGGATGCCGGAGGGTTTTACCGTGCTGGGCACGGATGGTTATGGTCTGAGCGAATCGCGGCCGGATCTTCGCAACTTTTTTGAGATTAGTCCAGACTACATCTGCCATGCTGCACTGGTGGGATTGCATAGAAATGGGCAGCTGAGTGCTGCCCAGTTGAAGAAAAAACTCAAAGGGGTGGAGGTTGATACGGAGAAGCTAAACCCGATGGATCGCTAAGCTTCCGTGACTTCTACAAACATCGAGTTTAACCATCAATTAAATCACTTCGATAGTCTGATCATGGTTCAACCAGTTCGATTCTCACACCATCTGGTCCTGCGGCAAAGGCGATGCGAATTCCCCGGTAGTCTCTTGGCTCCATGGTGATTTCCACGCCGTTAGCCTTCAGCGATGCGGTAAACGCCGTCAGGTCCTCAAAATTCCAACCGAGATGGTCCAGGGCTCTTCCCTGTGTGGGTGCGACCTGCTCTCGAGCTCGGGCCACCAACAGCCAGATATTGCCATAGTTCAGTCCAGGCAGGGCGCCGCCAAATTGTTCACTACTGCCGCCGAAATTATCTGCATACCATTGCAGGGTAGCGACCGGATCGGGCGAGGACAGATGCAGATGGTGCACCCCGCGCAGATTCGAATCGTTAATCAGTTCTATCTTGGTGCCCCAGGGATCTACCACGAACCCAATCTGCATGCCGCCAAATTCGATCAGGTCCCCCAGTTGGGTACCACCATCGGCAACCACGTTCGCTACAACTTCGGCGACATTGGCCATCGAGAAACCGATGTGATCCACCCCGGTTCCCACCGACCCGCCGGTTGGCTCCCGCTCGAAGAAGATGATGGCGATATCGCCATAGTATGCCCGATCGATGGGCAAACTGGTGTCGGTGGAGCGCCGAAATCTGCCTGCTTCACCACCGAAGTGTTTGACATACCAATTTACTGCCGCCTCGGCATCGGGCGCGGTTAGATGGATATGGTCATAGGGCGCCGCGAATACCGGCGCCATGAAGAGAAAGTAAAATGCGACCATCAATGAATATTTTTTCATGGGTTCCTCTTTCATTCTTGTTAATTTTATTGGGTGTTTGAGTTCGTCTTGATCGAGGTACTAGTGAGTCATGGAGTAAACCAGGTAATTGATGCCCAGCCGGTAGGCTGAATTCGCATAACGCGTTGGATAAGCCGGATGATAGGTATGCTCCCAGCCATCGCCCATGTCTGAGTTCCAGTTAATCAATACCATGACCCGACCTGCGTCATCGAAGATCGCATGATTGCTGGCAAAATCAATGCCCTGTTCGCCGTATTCGTCGCTGCGGTACAGCGCCGGTATTAGCTGAGGACCATCGATATCGTAGTAGACATGGAAGATCTCGTGATCCGATTTCAGCTCCACAATTTCTCGGTCGGGAAACACCTGACTGAAGGTCGCATAGAAATTATTCCATTGTTGTTGCCCCCAGAAATCATCGATTAAGAGGAAGCCGCCTCGGAGTAAGTATTCACGCAGGTTGCTTATCTCATCCGGGCTCATCATCAACCCCCCGCCCTGGCCCACCTCGAGCATGTAGAGGAAGGGGTAATCGAAAATCTGATCATCATCGAAACGCAGGACGATGGGCTCGCTCATTACTCGAATATTGGTAAGGCGAGCAACCCCGCGCAGAAAATTCACATCGGCATCGGGAAAATCAATCGCCCATGGACCGAAACCATAACCGCGCCCCCAATAGGTATCGAATTGCACCCGTACGAAATTAAACTCGCCCGCTGCATCATAGCCAAGATCGTCAATATCATTATCCGCTCCGGCTGCCGCTGAAGTCAGGAAAATAAACGCTAACAGTAGTTGACGGTATTGCCGCATCGTTTTGGTACTTTCATTGGTTTGTTATCGTGTCCTGTCAAGTGTGGACGGAATTCAGAATACTTTCAAGCTTGCTCTGAGCAAGACTTCTGCTTGCTTTCGGGAGCCTTGTACGCTTAGACATAGGAGATAGTACTATCACAGGAAATACTGCTTCCTTTTTTAAGATCCTGCTCTACACTTCAATTTATGGAATTCAGGGATTCCAAGATATCTCAATCTGAGAGTTCCGGTCAGCAGTCGTAGCATAAGGATGTGCACGTGACCGGCAATCCCTTTTTCTCAGCATTTTCTCTCTTGCACCAATCCATCCAACAACAAGCGTCGTTCACACCGGACGATTACTGCAGTGAAGCACAATAGTCTTCGTCGCTTATCACCGGTGTAAACCAGATGTAATCGAAGGCTTGCACTTCATTGAACTGTGGTTGATAGTCGATTGCATCGGTCTGCGCCGGATCCACTTCCATGAAAGACAATGACACTATCTGATTTCGAGCGACCGAAGAGTCTTGCGCTAACAGGTAATTAGGTACGCCCAGATCCTGGCGAATATGGTAATTGCCTGCCAGCAGCAGACTCAATGCATTCGCTGCAGGCGATTGCATACTCTTCGCCATCGCATTATCGCGCGCCCTCTGTACCCGCACCATGGCGGGAAACTGCGAGTCTGGCAACAAACCACAGTGACTCTCATCGATATCCAGATTCAGTTGTCGCACGGTGGACGCATCCAACACACTGGAAATCTCCAGGAGCGATGTCTCTGCATAGACCTGTTGCATGGTGTCGGCATTGATATTGGCGGCGGCCATGGGTATGTCGGCGACATAAGCCGCACGTATGAGCGGTCCATAAAAAATCCAATCCCAACCTTCCTCGTCCCATCTGAGGTAAGATTCAAGCGTTGCAAGATCCGCTAAACTTTGAGCCTGAATATCATCCAACAGCCCTTGGGCATCGCTATCCATCATTTCAAACGCAATATTGGACACTCGGTTCTGTGCAATCAAATAACCCAGTATTGTTTGTTGAAGTTGATGATGATCAGGATTATCGTGTTTTTCGCCTAATAGAAGATAACTGGCACGTTCAATAGCCGACATCAGTTCGCCAGCATCGATGAATTTATTGGCAGCGCTATCCCATATCCGTCCCACCAGAGGGTGATTGGAATAGAGTGCGGACTCCCAGTCTACTTGCCAATCGATCTGAGCGTGTCCCACGGCGGTCACCGACAACGTCATTAGCCAGAGCAATGCCCTAATTAGTGCCACCCATCTGCATCCATTGACCATAAATTTCATCGCTCCAGAAACTCTGGAAGTAAGCGATCGCTGCGAGCTTTTCCGATTGGTCGAGCAGCGCGGCGAATGCAGGCATGGTACCACCTAAATCGACACCACCATTATCGATTACCTGTAGCAGCACCGACTGCGGGTGATGCCAGGCATGTGCAGAGCCGTTCAACGGTGGTGGCGGAAAGGAACCATCGTCCAATTTCTGGCGCCAATCGACCACGGTGCCCTGCGCGTTATCACCGTGACACTGAGCGCAGTTTTGCGCGAAAACCAGAGCACCTGCCGTCAACTGTGATTGGCTGTACCATCTGCTCGCATCCGCTTTCGGCTCTGCTGCTGAATCTGCGTCACTGCAACTCATCAATACCACAGCGGAAGACACTATTAATAGAAGGGGAGTTTTCATTCATTGCTCACTATTGTGCGGCCATAGAATCAGGTCTTCTTCTTGGGATAGTCGAAATCCACAAGCGTGGCCTCGCCCAGCTGGATGTCTGACCAATTTTCCACTGGCAGACTCACTTCAATCAGGCCGCATGTAGGTATATTGTCGATGTCTGTATTTGCCAACTCGTTAACGAATTCCGTTATTGCCGGGTTATGACCCACCAACATCGCAGAATCACAATGTTCATCCACCTGGCTTGCGGCCTTCAGAAACATACTGCTGCCGGCGAAGTATAATTCCGGATTGCTGATTAGCTCGTCGAAGGGAAACTTAATATGCTTGGCGAATAATTTGGCAGTTGTCTTGGCTCGAATAGCGGGACTGGAGATTATACAAGCGACCGACTGGTGTCGCTGTAACAGTCGATTCGCCATTACTGGCACATCCGCAGTCCCCCGCTCACTGAGTGGACGTTCAAAATCCTTTAATTCTGGATCGTCCCAACTGGATTTGGCATGGCGCAATAAAAAGAGGGTTTTCATTAAATGTAGGCGGGTAGCAGCGACTTGATATCAATTAGGATAGCTCTACTTTTGAATATTGATGCCTTATACCGCAAAATACTCGGTAACTCCAGCAAAGTCGTGGTGATCTTGGCGATGATTTTTTGCTCATCTTTAGTAGTCAAGCCGGATGGCAATTATGCGGCGCTCTTTGTAAAATGTCGCGTTCAATCGACTATGAGACCACTCTATGAAATACGTCCTAAACTCCTCGTTAATCACACTTATCACTTTATTGGCATCGTTGTTCTGCGTGCTGTCGTTCGCACAGGAAGAAAATGGCCTTAATATCCAAATCGAACTGGGTGCCATCTTTACTTCGGGCAACACCGAAGATGAAAATATTCAGTTCGGGGGAAACGTCAACTGGATTCGGGATGAGTGGAATTATGGATTTTCAATTGATGGGTTTCGTGCTGCCACCGAAGGTGAGCTGACTGCGCAACGCATTTATTACGTCACCAGTGCTAACTATGCGATCTCCGACACGAGCTTCATTCTCACTCAACTGACATACGACGATGATCGATTCAGCGGATATGACAGTCAGTCGGATATCTCGGTGAACTATGGGCGCAATCTGTTTACCAATAAAACAAATATGGCGATGACTCTTAACATCGGTCTCGGTATGCGACAATCGCGTTCAGAAGCTGAAGATTTTGATGAGGCTATAGTCCGTATGGCGGTTGACTATGATTGGACTATGTCAGAAACTGTAACATTCCATCAGGAACTAAGTAGTGTGGCTGGTAACGAAACCAGTATTTTCCGGTCTGAGACTAGTATTGAAACTCAGATACTCGATAATCTATCACTGAAGTTTTCCATCAACATTAAGCATCAAACCGAAGTTCCTGATGGTCGCGAGAAAACTGACACCGAAACATCCTTAACATTTGTTATGAATTTTTAATGCCATGGTAAACTGACAATGCTAGAACCTGTTGAGGTTTGCTTATGACTCCCGTTGTAAGATTATATTGGGGTATTGCACTTGTGCTCATGCCCCTGAGTCTGGTTTGGCTGCTTGCAAGCACTTCGCAAGCCATCACCATTGAGGCACTGCTGGCATATCCTTTCCGCTTGACTGTGTTCATCCTACTGTTGGCCTGGACCCTGGTTGGGGCCTATGAGCTATTTTTCTCTGTCAGTAATCTACGCCGCAACTATCCGGTGCTTGCTAACATCCGCTATATGCTGGAATACATACGCCCAGAGATCCAACAATATTTCATTGCCAATAATATCGAAGAAAAACCCTTCAGCCGGGAACGCCGCAACTTAATATACCGCCGTTCTAAAGCAATAAGCGATACGCTACCGTTCGGCACCGAACAAGATATCCTGGCAGACGGTTATCGCAGTTTGTCACACTCTATGAAGGCAACAGAAGTAGCGGAACAACATATACGCGTTACCTTCGCCGGACCCTCTTGCAGTAAACCGTACAGTGCATCCAGACTCAATATCTCGGCCATGAGTTTCGGTGCGCTTAGCTCCACCGCCATTGCCGCCTTGAACCGGGGAGCCATGCTCGGCAATTTCGCGCATAACACCGGTGAGGGTGGCTTGAGTAATTATCACCTTGAGCACGGAGGCGATATTATTTGGCAAATCGGAACGGGATACTTTGGCTGTCGCTATCCAGATGGATCATTCGACGACTCGGCCTTCGCCGATCGCGCCAATCTCGAAGTAGTTAAGATGATTGAGATAAAAATCTCCCAGGGAGCGAAACCTTCACATGGAGGCGTATTGCCAGGAGCCAAAGTAACCGAAGAGATTGCCAGGATACGTCTGGTTCCAGTCGGTAAAACCGTCATCTCTCCTCCCACACATCCCGAATTCGATTCACCCAGGGGCCTGCTGGAATTCGTGCAGAGGCTGAGGGATTTAACCGGAGGAAAACCGGTGGGCTTCAAATTTTGCCTGGGAAAGAAAACGGAATTCCTGGCGATAGTAAAAGCCATGCTCGACACGGAGATACTGCCTGACTTCATCACTATCGATGGCGCCGAAGGCGGCACCGGTGCAGCGCCAGTCGAGTTTTCCAACCGACTGGGGACACCGTGCCTGGAAGCCACGTACTACGTGAACCAGGTACTCATCGGCGCCGGTTTACGCCAACATATAAAGTTGATCAGTGCCGGTCAAACTGCCACTGGATTTGACATGCTGGAGAAAATCATCGTTGGCGCCGACACCGTCAACGCAGCCAGGGCGATGATGATGGCATTGGGCTGTATTCAGTCCAAGACTTGCAATACCAATCATTGTCCCACTGGCGTTGCCACGCAAAATCCTGCAAGAGCTCGTGCCATAAACCTCGAGAATAGATCGCAGCGAGTTCGTAATTTTCATCACGCCACAGTACATTCGTTTCTGGAATTATGCGGTGCCATGGGATTCAGTAATCCCGGTGAGCTGACTCCTTCTGAACTGCTTAGACGTTGTGAAGGCAAGGTGCAAAATTTCGATCAGATATACACACCATTGATCGAGCGCCAGTTACTCTCTGACTCGATCCCCGAACAGTATGGTGAAGATTGGCGTAGGGCAACCGCCGACAGCTTTTAGTTTGCCCAAGGGCGAGACTTCGATTCGGTATTGCTGAATCTATCGCGGTTTTTTATGACTAGGTTTAATAGCCAGCGGCAGGAGCGTAGGGATATACTGCCCCTGTCTTCCCTCAAGCCGTATTCTGATGCGAAAATTTAATCTGCTGGTGATTGGCTTTCTAATCCTTCCCTGCCTCAGCCTGGCGGACCAGACCGACTCCCGCCTGGAAAGCTTGTTCACCCTCTTGAGAAACACCGGTGACCTCGGCGTACTGCGCGCTACCGAGGCTCAGATCTGGGAACTTTGGTTGCAGCATCCGAATACGGACGTCGAGCAGTTAATGCAACTGGGAACTGAGCGGATGAATCTTCGGCGTTATTCCGAATCACTGCTTATCTTTAACCGCATAATCGAAAACTATCCTGATTACGCGGAAGCCTGGAACAAGCGGGCGACGCTTTACTACCTGGTGGGCGATAACGATGCGTCGATTGCAGATATTGAAAAAACGCTGGCGTTGGAACCCAGGCATTTCGGCGCCCTTTCCGGATTGGGACTGGTTTACATTCAGCGCAATGAATTGAGCAAAGCGAAACAAGCGTTCGAAAATTTGATCGAAGTCCATCCCAATAGTCCTAATGCACGACAGAATCTGCGATCTCTTATCGAGAGGCTGAAGCTAGAGATAATCTAGGGCATCAAAAAAACGGTTTGAAGGCAGGCAACAAAGTAATACTATACGCCGCTCTATCGGATGGGCAATTCGGTAAATACACTAACACTCACTACGCAAAGAAAATGGAACACTGGTATGAAAATTATAAAAACGCTCTGCTTGCTGCTCACTACGCTTTTAGTTTCTGGCCTGGCCGTCGCGCAGGGCGCCACGGTGCTGTATAACGAAAGGGTGGTCGAGATAGAGCAAACGCTTGCAGATGCAACCGATCTATGGGTTTCACCGGAAGATCTGACACGAATTAACGATTTTGTCCTGAAACCTGAAGGTGCCTGCCTCGATGAACTATGCATCCCGGTATTGCAGGATCGTGACAGCGATATGTTTGTACGGCGACAAGACCAATCGTGGTTCAATGTGACCGGTTTGGCGGATAAATTGCAGCAAGCTCACGTCACCGATCACGAAGATGGGGTCTGGAGTTTTGGCGGTATGCCTATCGAGAGAAGAGCTTTCTTTCAAGGTGGCGAAGCGCCAGACTTTGCATTGCCGGATCGCGATGGCAATATCATCAGTCTGGCAAATTTCAGGGGGAAAAAAGTTCTCCTGTTAACCTGGGCCTCGTGGTGAGGCTGTCGATTAGACGTGCCCGTGTGGCAGTCAATCTACGAAGAACTCAAGTCCGACAATTTCGAAATAATTTCTGTTGCCGAGGATACCGGTGGTGAAGCAGCCGCTGGTCCAATCTTCGATGCAGCCAACGTTACCTACACATCCATCATCGATGTGAATCATCATATCAGCGCCTTGTATAACCTGGTGAACGTTCCCTCAGGAATATGGATCGATGAGGAAGGCAAGATAGTTCGCATCAACGAAGGCACCTATGCGAAGAGTCACGGTGCCTTTGGTACCGATGACTACGCACCCATAGTACGGGATTGGGCCGCAAACGGGGCCGATAGCCCTTATGTGTGGGATCTGAACCGCGTCAGGGAAGGCATTTTTCAGCGCACTGAGGAGGCCGAGCGCGCCCAACCAGCGTTCCGCTTAGGCACCTATTATTTCACCAGGGACAATGAGGAAAAGGCTGAAAAGTACTTTAATCTGGCCCAAGAACTGGATCCCGATAGCTGGAATTACCTGCGCCAGGATATACATTATGAGGAAGGCGGTTCGGCCGGTCCGCAATGGCGGGCGAGGCGGGCGGCAGAGGAGAATCGCGGTGAGACCTATTATGCCCCACTCGATATCGAGCCGCAGCCACCGTCTGGCAACTGACTGGAGAAATTGACCCGCAATACCCTGCGCCGCGTGGCAGATACGAGTAACGCCGCACCGATGCAGTACTTACTTGGAAGAAAAGTAAATCAGAGCTCAAAAAAAGGGGTCGCGAATATCGCGGCCCCTTTTTTGTTGATTGACTGCAACCAATTCAGAGAATGTAGACTGATTACTGACGGGTACCGGTTACACCGAAGGAGCCGAAGTCGCTGCCAAATTCGCCATTGAGGGAATCACCGTCAACCGTGCCGCTGAATTCAAGCGTAATCAACTGACCCATGGCATCGAGCTCTGCTTCGAAACTCACTGTATTGCCATCAAACATAACGCCAGAGAAAGGCGCCGGATCACCACCCAAAGCTTCGGCATGCATGCTGCCAGTACCATCTTCATTAATCACTAGTACAGCCCCGATTGCCCCCAGAGGCGTATCCATCTCGACATCCCAAACACCCACAGCAGGAGGAGCGCTAGCGGCACAGCCAACCAGAATTGTCAGAGATAAGACCAACAATCCGCTTAATAATTTTTTCATAGTTAAATTCACCTTTGATTAATCCTAAAGCACAAACAGTTTAACAAGTTAAGCTTGGAGCTACCGATTGGAACTGCCGCTGGCAGTTCTCAACCCCAATCACC
>JADFOC010000039.1 GCA_022563075.1 Pseudomonadota bacterium | reverse complement strand
CAAACCCATGACGCGAGTATGGCTAATCATCAACTCCACTACTATGACGCAGTGGATTATGGTATCGATCCTGCCAGCGTTACCTACGCGGATCACATTGCGCCGTTATTGCAGCGCAGTTGCCAGAATTGTCACCGACCCGGTGGCGGCGGTCCAATGTCCCTGATGAGCTACGATGAGGTCAGACCCTGGGCGCCGGTGATCATGTATCGGACCGCGATTAGAGATCGCATGGGGGCTATGCCGCCATGGTTCGTCGAGAAAGACATCGGTATAAATGCGTTTAAAAATGATTATTCACTGTCAAACGAAGAGTTGGCGATGATTCAGGCTTGGGCCAAGAACGGTGCACCCAGAGGCAATCCGGAGAATGAGCCAGCGATGCTGGAGTTCGGCACCGACATCGGCTGGACGGTGGGAGAACCCGACCTGATACTGCGCTCAAAAGAGGTGACTCGCCCGGCCATCGGCCCAGACTGGTGGGGCGACCTTGGCCTGGTCCCCACCGGGATGACCGAAGATCGCTACGTAAAATCCATCGAGGTGCGTGAGATCAACGACATACCAGCAAATACCGGCAGCAGCACCGTTGGCGGTCGTTATATGTGGCATCATATGACTTATGGCAGTGGTGTTCTCAGCGAGGACGGTACCGAGATTATCGGCCCCAGAACCGGTTGGCCAATCCACGAAGTGGGTCGTAATGCGGACGTTTTCCCGGAAAAAGCCGGACGATTGTTACAGGCCAACTCTGCCTTGCATCTGAATGCCGCGCATCTGCATTCGAATGGGCGCGAGAACACCGGTCATCTCGAATTTGGCATCACCTTCTTTCCGGTTGGCTACGAACCCGAATACAGCCGACGTGGTCAAAGAACTGGTAACGGTGTCGATATCGATGTGCTGCCAAACAAAGCCAACCAGGAATTCCATAACTACGTGGTGCTGACCGATCACACCAAGATCATCGCCTTCGAACCGCACCTGCACGCTCCCGGTGTGCGCATGTGCATGGAGGCGATCTGGGGGCACAATCAGTTCACGCTCAATTGTGTCGGCTACGATCACAACTGGGTAAAGCAATATGTCTATGAGGACGATAAGGCACCCTTGTTGCCCAAAGGTACCATATTGCACACTATAGGGTATCTGGATACTACGGCGGCGAACCCTAATCTCGCCGATGTGCGAAACTGGGCTGGTGGCGGTCGTCGCTCGGTGTCGAATATGTTTATCGATTTAGGTTATTCGGTGCGGCTGACCGAAGAACAATTCCAGGCGGAGATGGCGATTCGCCGAGCGAATATGAAGGATCGTAATGAGTACGATGTAGGCTGCCCGCTATGTTGGGCCCCTCCAATAGTTGATCAATCGGTAGCGCAAGGGATCGATTGATTATGAAACCTGGAAGTAGACTTTCGTCATTACAATTTAGAGTGGTGCCGGTATTTTTTCTGGCGCTATTCATTGGTAGTCAGTCAGTAATTGCGCAACCTCGTTATATGCAATTGAGTGGTGAGATCGTGTCACCGGCATTCGAAGGATGGTGGCCTAACGCCGATGGAACATTTAAATTGTTCTATGGCTATATGAACTCCAATTGGCGCCAACAGTTCGATATCTCCGTTGGCCCGGATAATTATTTCACCTTTACCGAGGCCGGTGGGCTGGACGACTTGAGCATGGATGCCTACGATTTTGTTGTGGCCGATCAGGGACAGCCGACACATCTCTACCCCAGAAGAAATCCCTTCCTGTTTACCATCGATGTGCCTGCCGATTTTGGCACCCGGGAACTAGTCTGGACCTTGAGAACCCGCGACCAGACTAATCGAGCCTATGGTTCGCTCAAGCCTGACTACCGAATTGATCCCCAGGTCATCTCCACCGAAGTCGGTGGTAATTTTGGCAGTTTAAGTGATGCTCTGCGCACCAATATTCCGCCAGAGATTCGCTTGGAAGGAGAAAGCTTTCGCAGCGTCAGAGTGGGGCAGGCTCTGAGCCTGGCGGTGAGAGTGCACGATCCCGACGACTTGCCTCCGCCACGGGATTCACGCATGCGAGCTGGCAGCAATCAGCCGTATAGACCGCCTTCCGCTATCGTTGTAATGAGTCCTCCTGGCCTGCGCTTTTCCTGGACAATTTATCGCGGTCCAGCCAAGTATGCTACCTTCAATCCAGTGCAATTCAAGACCTATATCGACTCCCGCGCCTATGCAAATTCTCCCTGGTCACCACCCTATACGGTCCCGACGCCACCGGAAGAGGGCAGGTGGACGGCCGAAGTCACCTTCAATCAACCGGGTGAGTATGTTCTGCGGGGCATTGCCAGTGATGGCTCCATGTTCACCTATCAAAATATTAACGTCACGGTAACGCGCTAGCGGATTCGCCTATCGAGCTAAGCTCTGTGATCCCATGTCGCGGGACTGCGACATCGTTGATTTCTCCAGTTCGAAGAAAATCACACTGAATTGGCGGTTTTTTCTACTCTGAAACGTCTATTTAATAGCCCTCGAACTATTGCAATGAGGTATTTCAATTATTTGATGCGTTGAGTATGCATAATCGATACGCCATAGGAGACCAGTTATGCAGTATTTATGTTTGATCTATGAAGCTGAATCAATTTTTAACAGTCGTTCTAAAGAGGAACAGGAAGCCATCATGGGCGAGTATTTGGCCTTTACCGGTAGCGTGAAGGAGAGCGTAAACTTTCAGCAGCAGGTATAGCCTTTGAAATACCGTCTTCTGCTCATCTGGAATTAAGAACGGCGGCAGTGCAGCAGGCACTCTACCTCATATTTAATGAAGGCTATTACAGTGCGGGGGATCAACTGGTAGACAGAGAACTTTGCCGACAGGCGATAGTATTGGTCAGGTCCCTGTGTCGCAGTTTTCCATCGCCAGAGAGCATTGGCCTGTTATCCCTCATGTTGTTTCAGGATGCCAGAGCACCGGCTCGTGTTACTGAGCTTGGCGAGATAGTTACACTGGATGAGCAGGACAGATCGCTATGGAAACATCAGCAAAGCCAGGAGGCCGATGTGCTCCTGCAAAAGGCACTGCGCTCGGGCATCGCCGGGTCATACCAATTGCAAGCGGCGATTGCGGGTCTGCACAGTCTTGCTGAACAGGCTGCCGATACCGATTGGCCACAGATAGTGGGTTTGTACCAACGACTGCTGCAGGTTCAGTGGAGTTCTGTTATCGAACTCAATTATTCGGTTGCCTTGATGATGGCTGGGGATTTACCCGGTGCCAGTAAAATCATCGCAAGTCTGGAAGGTGAACTGCAGGCTTACAGTCCTTTCTTCGCAGCCCAGGCCAGGTTATTTGAATTATTAGATGATCCCACTGCGGCGGCGCTTGCCCTTGAAAAAGCGACGGCAGTGAGTGATTCGCAACCCGAGCGACGTCACTATCGACTGCGCCTATCCAAAATGGGATATCACAGCTCTGGATCCCATTAGTTGATGGTTAAGCACAAGCAGCTGATGCGAGGGGTTAGGCTGGTGCTAATGTCGGATGAGTCAATTATGCTGGCTAAGACAAAATAAGTTCCAAGCAGAAGCTTGCACCAGCAGCAGAGGGCAAAGTTGTCGTTGATCAGGCCAATCCAACGCTGGTTTATACCCAAGAAATCAAGAATTTGTGGACTTTATGCTCATTTACTCGTACTCTGTCTTGCCTCATGGCGTTTGCATGGCTTTACAGCTGTGCGCATATGGTTGCTATTGCACCCAAGCCAAAGCCTCTCCCGGCCCCCGCGAATTAAAATATAAGCATGCGGGGTCACAATGTAGCCCTGCTTTCTTAAGCAGCAAGCCAAAAGTGAATGGTTTTGCTGTGTATTGACAAAAATTCATCGGCAACTTCCCTCTATAGCTGCATTGGCTGGCTATTGAGTAGGTGAATTTTGGACAATTATTTGGTCGGCGGGTGGGAAGAATTTGAGCAGTGGATTTGGTGCCTACAGATATTGCAATGAACAATGGGATAGTTGGAGCAGATAATTTGTTAATGAGAAAAAATAACAGGAGAAAACCAGCAGTGAATATGATCGAGGTGGCAACACGTTTAAAGCATGGCGTATTCGCGAAGTCCACCATACCCCACACGGAAAGAGTCACTACCGCGCTACTTTTAGCCGCTGGCACTGGATCTCGTCTACGCCCATTAACCATCGATGCACCAAAGTGCCTGACCGAGGTGGGTGGCGAACCCATTCTAGGCCATTTGGTTGATAATCTCCGCTCACATGGCATTAACCGATTGGTGGTCGTCACCGGGTACCTGGATCATTGTGTCCGCGAATTTCTTCAAAATAAGGCCCCTGATCTGCAAGTTGATTACGTTTTCAACCCCGTCTATCAGACGACCAATAATATCTATTCGCTTTGGCTGGCGCGGCAAACTGTTCAAGAACCATTTTTGTTGATAGAAAGCGATCTTGTTTTTGAACAATCGATGCTAAAGGAAATGCTTACACCGGATAAAATAGCGATTTCAAATCTCCTGCCATGGATGAATGGAACCACGGTTGAGCTCAACGCCCAGAATGGCGTCACCGCTTTCCATGTTGAGCGCGGTGTGAACAATAGCCCGAAATATAAAACCGTAAATATCTACAGCTTATCCTTGCAGAGCTGGCAACGGGTGATAGCCCGATTGGATCGCTATATAGCGGATGAACGTGTGGGCGACTATTATGAAGCGGTATTTGCGGAAATGGTCGCCGACGGTACACTTAAATTTAATGCTGTCTTGTTTGATGAAAAGTGCTGGTATGAAATTGATACCGTCGCAGATTTACATCAGGCCGAGATGCTATTCCCGCGACCGCGGCAGGTCAGAAATACAGAGCGTTGGCTGCAGCCGATGGCGACGGATCTTCAGACTATCCCCGATAATGGACCATCAATCGCCGTCTAGAGCGATGACTTCTCTCCGCTAATAGAGGTGTACCCGGGTACTCTCTAGTGTGCTGATCGTGACCAGTTCAGTGCTATCACAGCGTTAGGCATGACCCTGATAAGGTAAGAATTCAAGTAATGAACAAGCAAGATCCAGCCTCTCACGATCAAACTTCCAGGGAACAACAATATGCAGCATTGGCTACCGCCCATGGAGGCTATTGGCGCTATGGTTTCATCGATCATGCCTATCTTTATAATCTTCATTTTCCACCAGAGCGATTTTTTGAGTTACTGAAAAGCCAGATTCATCAGCTGGTTTTAAACTACCCTGTTGCCCAAAACAAACTCGCCAGTTGGGTAGGTAACTTGATTGATCAGCCACCCGAACGCATTGTGGTGGGGAACGGGGCGGCTGAACTGATCAAAATCGTCTCCGGGCACGTTGCAAATAAGCTGATTATTCCCGTGCCCTCCTTTAATGAATATGCCAATGCGGCTCCAGTGGGGAGCGTTGTCGAGTTTGCGCTGGATGCGCCATCTTTCCAGCTCGATGTAGATAAGTTTGCCGCCGAGGCAGTGCGCTGCAAGGCTGATATTGCGGTGGTGGTGACACCAAACAACCCGACTTCATTGCTGGTGCCAAGGACTGAGCTAATTCGTCTACTGGTAAAACTGGCCGAACACGACTGTATGCTTATCGTCGATGAATCCTTTATCGATTTTGCCAGCAAATGCGATCAGGAAACACTGGCTAGAGATATCGACTCTTATCCAAACCTGGCGATTTTTAAAAGCATGAGTAAGGCTTATGGCATATGTGGCCTGCGCATAGGCTATATGCTCACGGCCAACGCCGACTTTGCTGCAGAGGTTCGCGCGGGGATACATATTTGGAACTTGAATGGTTTCGCTGAAACTTTTTTGAAAATGGCTCCCGAATACCGTGAAGAATTCCAATCGAGCTGCGCCCAAGTACGGCAAGATCGGGATCAGTTTTATCAGGAACTCCGTTCAATTGAAGGCTTGCTGGTCTATAAACCTGATGCCAATTTCATTTTTTGCCGTCTTCCTGAGCACTCGCCTTCTGGCCCTGAGGTCGCAAAAATCTTGTTCGTTGATCACAATATATATATAAAACATTGTGCAGAGAAAAGCATGCCAGAATCTGACCGCTACCTGCGCATAGCCAGTCGAACTCAGGATGAGAATAAAGCGCTAGTGACTATATTAGGTGAAATCCTAACTACTGCAAGCTCCTGATTTTTAATTGATAAAGAGGATTTGATGGCTACCAGCCAAAGAAATAACCAGCTTCACTTCTTTAAGGAAACAGGTTTCTTTAAAGAGAAGGAACTTGCGTTGCAGCACCTGAGAGACATGGATGAAATCCTATTTGCTGAAGATGTGGACTATTGTGTCATGTTTGGCACCCTCCTTGGTTTATTGCGCCATGATGGGTTGATTCCGTGGGATGATGATCTGGACATAATTATTTTTGATCTCGATAAATTCGAAAAAAAGTGTCGACACCAATTGGAAGACAGAGAGTATGTTGTCTATGACGATATGCGTACTATTGATGGTGTAGAAAGACGATGTGGATACCGTATTCACGCCGAACAGGGGCTTGCTATTCCTGGGCAAACATGGAAATTTCCGTGGTTAGGTGTTTGGGAAGCTGATATCAGCAACCACAGCATGACATTGCCACCTGAAGAATTTTCTTATTCCCTCGAAGATTTTTTCCCGTTGGAAAGAAGAAAATTTTTGGATTTTAGCGTGAGTGTTCCGCGGCGTGCAGAAGAGATTGTAAAACAGTATTACGGCAGTGATTGTATGGAGTTTTGTATGCTCCACAATCTGGATCATCGGCAGTACAAGCCTACGGGGTTTCCTACAACGAAATTCCCTCTGCAAGAAGTCTTGACCTATTTGCAAGAGAATCCATAAAACCACACAGGAGGTTCTTTCCTGGTTTCTTCTGGCAGGAATGAATAAACATACAGCGCTTCTTCATCAGCGAGAATTTTATTGAAACAACAAGACAATGCGAAAAAGCCAAACGACTGAAGAAAATAAACTAAAGTTGAATGCCACCTACCCAAATCTCGCAAAGAAAGCGAGTGATGGCATGTATTGCTATGTTGTGCAACGTAGAATCTCTCTTTATATATCGCTATTTTCTGTGCGCAAAGGGATCTCTGCCAATGCTGCCACTGCAATTGATTTGCTCTCTGCAATACTAGCCGCATGGTGCTTATCCCAAGGCTACTATCTTTTAGGCGTGATATTGATTCAAGTATTTGGTTTGTTGTCCTGTGTTGACGGCGAAATTGCTCGACTGACAAAATCGTATAGCAAGCTGGGTGATTTTTATGACACGATGACTGACCGGTCGGCTGAATTTCTCATTTTTGCCGGGGTACTTTATTCGATGCCAGCCGATGCGATCAACCGTGCTTGGGGAACCCTTTTCTTTTGTTACATCGGCATGGTCTTTCTGATAACAGCATCCTCAGAAAAGTATCGTTCTGTGTACCACAAAAATTATCCGAAGAGCGAGCATGAGGTAGTATTCAGTTGGCTTTGTGCAGGGAGTGATACACGGTTCTTCTATCTCTGTGTGTCAATTTTAATATACGCCTTTACCGGCTATGCCCCGGTCATTGAATGGTTAGTTATGACGCTATCCTGCTTACTTGGCGTCAACTTCATATTCCGACTGTGGAAGATTTCCACATTAGCAATAGAGGCGTCTGACTAGTGGCAGCAATGTATCAAATTGACAGTTGTGCATAGCATGGAAAAACGAAACTACCCTTCTTTAAAAGATTTTTTGACTGAACTCAATGAAAATTGTCTGCTGTTGGCTCGACATGGAGAGACTGACTGGAATGCAATGAACATTATTCAAGGGCAGCAGGACCGGCCCCTGAATCGAACCGGATTTGAGCAAAGGAAGAACCTGTTCTTTGCGTTAAACCAGGTTTCTCTCTGCCGAATATTGTGTAGTACGCTGCAGAGAACGATTCAAACGGTGACACCTATAAGCATTGAAAAAAACGTGGAGCTAGAAAAAAAATCCGAACTCAACGAAGTCAAATTGGGCATTTTCGAAGGGCAGCATAAAGAAGAATTTTCCGATGATTTTTCAAGAAATTGCTATCAGGAATTTTTAAATAATGAGGTAAACGTCGCTCTTCCTGGCGGTGGAGAAAGCCTGGTCATGGTGGACAAGCGTGTTCAGCTTTTGGTGGAAAATGTGATTGATGCCGTGCTAAGTACTGGTCATGTATTAGTGGTTGGGCACAGGAATGTCAATAAAATGATCATCAAAAACCTTCTGCACCTCTCGTTGCAGGAAGGCTACGAAGTGGAACATGAGCACTCATGGCTTTACCTATTCGCACCTCAAAAAGCTCAAATATTCTTGCTAAAAATTCCTGCGCCGCAGCAGGCTATCCAGGTGCATCCAGGATTTGAAAAAATTGTAGTGCCCAGTTCCTGATGAACTATTGGGGGGAGGTGCCACATGGCAACAATGCGGCAAGTCCTGGGGATAGCTGGTTTATCGAGGTATACGTAGGATAACCGAGCCAAACCATCATCCATACAGCTAGCAGAACCCTCGGTTAGTTGGAGATACACACATACTTGCTGAGGGGGGTGAGCCTGGCAGCAGATATAATTCAACTCTCCCGAGAAATAGTGTGAGATATTTAAAGCACCTGCCTTTGAACTTGAAGATCAGCTAACACTGGAAACATCGGAGGATATTACCGATGCTGCCTCGGTACTGGAAAAATCCTCCTGCCTGAGAAAGTCAGATTAGCCAAGACGGCAAATCAATTACCATGGTCAGGAATTGAAGCTAGGTTATGCTCCGTTACAATAATAATTATGAGCATTGATGATGTCGCAATTCCTGATTCAAGGATTCTGTCTCCCCACACTTCGAGTGATTAAGAATTGCCGCTGCAAACTCGGTGCATCAGCCCTGGTGCTGACTCTGGCGCTGAGTTTTAGCACTGCCCTGCAAGCAGCAGATGGCATTGAATTACCCAGGGCCATCGCCTGGTCAGCCTATCCAACTGGTACCGGGGGGTATAGCCAAGCCGTTGCCATTGGCGCCATCCTGCAGCGCGAATACTCTACCAACTTGCGCGTTATCCCCGGTAGGAACGATGTTTCTCGATTGGCTACCCTGCGAGCGGGACGTGTGCATTTTTCAGCGGGTGGTTCTGAATCGATTTATGCACAAGAAGGTATCCTCAACTTTGCTTCCAGGATTTGGGGTCCGCAGCCGATTCGGGCATTGATGTCGAATTATTCGGATAGTTGTTCGTTTACTTTTGCCACCGCTACCGATGCCAACATCAATAGCATCGCTGACATTAAAGGCAAACGAGTTACCTTCGTGCAAGGGGCCCCTTCCCTGAACAACGCCACCGCTGCGCTACTGTCCTATGCAAATCTGACCTGGGACGATGTTATCCCGGTAACGGTAGGGGGTTATAATGCCTCCATCGATGCGGTATTGAATAACCGTGCAGACGTAGTAGGTGGTGCCTGTAATTCGCCGCCGTTTCTGCGAATCGAAGCCTCTCCGCGCGGACTGACATTTACCAGTTTGCCGCATGATGATCTCGAAGCAGTCGCACGAGTCCAGGAACGCCTGCCCTGGTATGTGCCCCATATAGCATTCGAAGGCCCAACCTTGCCGGCAGAAGGTCTCGAAGTATTTTCATCGGCTTACCCGTTGTTGGTCGGATTGGAGGATTCAGATGCAACGATAGCTTATAGCCTGGTTAAAATAATGCATCGGCATTACGATGAATACAAAAATAATGCACCTGGCGCTACTGGTTGGAAGATGGATAGACAGAAGTTTGAGCTGGCTTTTCTTCCCTATCATCCTGGGGCTATTCGTTACTATCGGGAAATCGGTGTTTGGACAGACGCGGCCGAAGCGAAAAACCAACAAAATCTACGCCGCCAGAAAGTATTAATTGGTGCCTGGAATAAATTTTTTCCGAACGCACCTGAAGGCTATAGCCAGTTTGAGCAGGCCTGGTTAGCGGTGCGCGTACAGGCACTGGAAGCCGAAGGGCTGATTACCTTAGCGATTAGCCTGTAAATCATTTTACATGTCAGCACAAACGCATTCACTTAAAAGTCACCAAGCAGATACGGATGTAGGCGAGCAGCGGTCCCGATATCGTGAGCTACCTCCACGTTGGCGCACGGCGATTGCGTGCCTAACCGGCTGTGCAATCATTCTCGCCGTCAATCAAATTTTCAATTTTGGATTTTTTGTTGGCTATGTATTGCTGGACAGTCGCTACATGTATCTGATTACCGGTGTCATGCTGACCATGGTATTTATTACCTTTCCAGGCAGCAGGCACAGCCCGAAACATGTTCCCTGGTACGACATCGCCATCATGGCGATGATAGCCGTTATATTTTCTTATTTTGCCTTCTACGCGGAACGCATCGTGCTGTAAGCTTGGGAATATGCAGCACCACCGATAGGCGTGTGGTTGGCCTTGGTTACCTGGGGGATCGTGCTCGAGGCGGGACGTCGTGCCGGCGGATGGCCGGTATTCGTCATCGTCTTGATTTTTTCATTGTATCCAATTTTTGCCGATCGGTTGCCGGATGTCATCGCCGCCCTGAGCATCCCAATCCAGGATGCTGCGATCTTTCATATACTCGGTGAGGAGAGCCTGTTTGGAATTCCCATGCGCGTATTCGCCCAGCTGGTATTCGGCTTCTCAATATTCGGCCTCACATTGCAATTTACCGGTGGTGGTCCGTTCTTTATTAATCTTTCGTTTGCTCTGCTAGGTCATTATCGCGG
>JADFOC010000424.1 GCA_022563075.1 Pseudomonadota bacterium | reverse complement strand
TGGTTGATCACCTTGGTCATCATTGCCAGAAAGCGGTCATCACCCAGAGCGGATAATTTCTTTTTCGTCGCCACTACAGGTAATAACTTCTTTAATGCCGCCGCTCCGCCCTTACGTTTTTCAGCTCGCGCCCTGATTGTTCGAAATTGTTTCATCACTCACTCAAATCATCTAATCCACATCATCGAAGGAAAATTGAGAGGCAGCAGAAGATTAGCAATTCGATGGATTAATTGTTGGAGCCAAGAGCAAACTGCACGTCGGAGACGCCCGGTACCGCCCGCACAATCGCGCCCAGGCTTTGTTGCACGGTGCCAACGTTACCAGGCGTGCGCAGTCCACCACAGTCTTCGCAATTCAGATCTCCTGATACCATTACCGCTCCCCGGCTAACGGATACAATCAATCCCTGCGGTAGATCCGAGGCACTGGCGATGACCGCCTCCACTCGCGATTTGAGCTGTGCATCCGTTGGCATTGAACTGGATTCCGTGGTCGCATCACAGCCACTCAGAACTAGCAGGCAACTCAGCCAGAAAACCGGTATTTGTCGTGAATATCTCACCGTCATGCTGTGGCTTTTGCCTCCGGAGTTCGATATGTCACTTCACCGCCTTTGGCTTTGAATGCAGCCAGCAAGGTCTCTACCCTGATTCTAAATTCTCCCTGGGCCAGCCACTGGATATCCAGCACTTGCAAGATATCGATCGCGGCGATTTCAGTTTGCACACTGCGGAAAAAATCTTCGGGATCGATGCTGCTGATTGACAATGGCGGTTCACCGGCCCACCAATCGGCTTCATCCATCGTGCCTGCCTCTGCATCCGCCTGCTGGAAGCCGGAACTCAAGTCTGCACAATGCATAAACAGTTTCTCACAGGAAAGCTCGGCGACTCGTTTGCTTCCTTCGGTTCGAAAAAAGAGAAAATCCCGGCGATTCATGTCGATCTATACCTCAGTGGTAAATCAATCAAGCGCTGACCAGGTCGAGCAGAGCCCGTTCCACCGCTGCGCTGGTCATCGGCACCTTATGGCCGTTCTTCGACAAGGGCTGGGCATCCGCCACCGCAATCTCACCCGCCTCACGTGCAACGGCACTGGTTAGCGGTTTGCCCTGCAGAAAACTCTCCACTGCGGCTACTCGCCAGGGAATCGGTGCGACTCCGCCGAGTACTACGCTGGCAAGCTGCACCCGGTTACCCTCCAGTTCCAACACCACGGCAACACTCACTTCGGCATGGGTCCAGGCGGCCCGATCCATGACTTTATAATAAGTGCTCACCTGATTCTCCTTGGCCGCGGGAATGCGCACGCCGGTGAGCAGTTCAACATCCGCTAAAGAATTTTCCCGTCGCGGGTTTTCACTGGGTAACACGAAGAATTCTGTCGCCGCCAGACTTTTCTCACCGGTCGGCCCAGTGATTATAAAACGGGCGTTCAATGCCACCAAAGCCGGTGCTACATCTGAAGGATGCACGATGAAGCTTGGCCCTCCTCCGAAGAGTGCATGTTGCTGGTTTTCGCCGTTAACCGAGAAGCACCGATCGCCGCCAGCTTTAAAGCAATTAAACCCGTTGCGATAATACCAACACCAGGGCCGCTGGGTGACGTTACCAGCCAGCGTGGCCACATTGCGTATCTGTGGAGTCCCGACACTCGCGGCCGCCTGGGCGAGTACGGCCATGCCGCCGGCCAGGCTCGAGTGAGTACTCAACTGATCCAGCGTAATCAAACCGCCGATGGAAATTTCATTATTGACAGCGATGATCTGGTCGGCCCCTTCGATGTTGCGCAGATTAATCACCACATCGACATCGGCGGTACCATCTTTTATTTGCTGCAGCAGGTCGGTACCCCCACCCGAATAAGCGATAATCTGCCCTGCGTTAATTGCTTCCTGGGCGGCATTAACGGCATCTAGTACTGTGCGAGCATTGATATTGGTCAGTGATTTCATGCCATCGCTCCCAAGATCTTGTCACGAGTAATCGGCAATGATGTCATGCGCTTACCGGTTGCATTGAATATCGCATTCGCCACCGCGGCTGGTGCCAGGATTATGCCGGATTCCCCTGCCGTCTTGGCGCCGAAGGGCCCATAGCCATCATCGACTTCGATAAACGAGACTTCGATGTCTGGGATATCCAGGTGCGTCAGATGGCGCGCTCGATAATAGCCGGTGGTGAGCGGCTGCCCACTGGCCGGGTCGTAGAGCAGATTTTCATGCAGCGCCTGGCCGATACCCTGGATGACCGCGCCCCGAATCTGATCGCGAGCCGTTTGTGGATTAATAATTCGACCGGATTCATGTACCGCGACATACTTGACAACTCGAGTCGAGCCAATGCGCGTGTCTACTTCCACTTCGGTAAAATGCGCGGCAAAACATTGTCGGATTTTTCCATCGGTGGTCGGTCTTGGAGTGGCTGATGCGATCAGTATGCCGTCGCCGCTAGGCATGCCTTTTGCCGCAATTTGCTGGATTAAATCTTTAGCGGCTTCGACGACGGCATAGCCGGTCATGATGGTGGTTCGACTGCCGGATTCTCCAACAGAATAAGGACAGCGATCGGTATCACCGGATACGACTTCCAGCTGCGACATCGGCACAGCCAATGCCTCTGCTGCGATCATTCCCATGGTAGTCTTCGCACCGGGTCCAATGTCGGTTACCCCCACGAACAAAGTGTAATGTGCATTGGCGTCAACGCGAATAATCGCACTACTGGTACCCACACCGGCGCGGAACATCATGAACGAGAAACCGGCACCGCGCTTGATCGGTCCGTCATCGGAGCCAGGTGTCACTTGTCT
>JADFOC010000423.1 GCA_022563075.1 Pseudomonadota bacterium | reverse complement strand
CGCAGTAATGTTGACCATTTTAGAAACAATTGTTGGCGCTCGGCTGGGCTGAAAAAATTCAGGAACGAGTGGGCGACAATCGCATCGACAGGATCGCATTGGAAATTCAGCATGTCGGCTACATGATGCTCTGCATCCAGGCCAAGAGTAGTAGAGAGCCGTTTGTTTTGTAGCACAGTTGTTTCACATCGATCGACAAAAATAAGCTGGGGTTGAATTCCCAGGGCTTCGAATCCGGCGACCACCAGAGACATAAGACCCGTATCAGCACCGCCGGCAATGAGAATCCGTGGCGGGGCTTCCGCCCTTGGAAGCATGGCAAGTGCGCGATGATAAAATTCCCAACCCGCCAAGTCTGGCCCATTGGGGCTGGCTAATCGAACAATACTCCAAACCCGATGATAGTCCCCGCATCGATGCTCGGATCGACAGAGCATCGGTGCCCAGTCAAACGAAAATCGCGCGAGCTTTTCCAGCGGTTCAATATTAAACGGCATCGCGCCCGGTTTCTGTCTCGCGTCTATAAGTTTGAGTTTCGTGTTATGCAAACAGACTAGCCTCATCGCTTGCAGGCAGATGAATATGGATCAGAGAACATTCAAAGGTTTCAGAGTAACTTGATCTACACTGGAATGAGAGGGTCAGCACAGAAATACAGTAATTTTACTCTGGCCCTAATCATTCATTTATCACGGCAAAAGTGGTATCTTTAGGGCCGGTACCAAAAACCTCAATAGCTGCAGTCGCTGTGCGATAGGCCAGGAGAGCGGAAAGCCATGGCAATCAGCCTTCGATGAATAGTGAGTCTCAGAAACGAAGGATGGAACTATGAAAACTTCTAACAAAGCACTGTTGCTAGGCCTGTTGTCTTTCCTGGCCCTACCGGCGATTTCATTTGGCCAAGCTGCCGAAATTACCTTTCATAAAGACATCGAACCCATCCTGCAGCGTAGTTGCCAACACTGCCACCGAATTGGCGGCGGCGGCCCGATGCCGCTGGTGACTTACGATGAAGTGGCGCCCTTCGCCGGGTTGATCGAGTATAAGACCGGCTTGCGCGACCGGGCCGGTGTCATGCCGCCTTGGTATATAGAGAAGAATATTGGTATTCAAGCTTACAAGGATGACCCATCCCTCAACGATGAAGAAATTGCGGCCTTCTCTGCCTGGGCGAGAAACGGTACACCGGAGGGTGATCCCGCCGATGCACCCGAACCCCTGGTGTTCGATGACAGCATCAAGTGGAAGGCCGGTATGCCGGACCTTATCGTCAAATTGGAAGAAGTTACCAAGCTGGCGGGCACTGCCGACTGGTGGGGTGAGATTAAAACCACACCAACCGGCATGACCGAAGACCGTTATGTAAAATCGGTGGAAGTCATCGAAGTAAACGATGTGGACATGACCAAGATGGCTGGTACCGTCGGCGGCCGCTATATCTTCCACCACATGCTCTGGGGCACGGCGCAACTGGATAGTGAAGGAAATATTGAGCGTGGCTTCAATGCACCGTGGCCAGTACATGAAGTTGGCCGTAATGCCGATATTTTCGACGATAATACCGGTCGTCTCCTACGAGCGGGGTCTGCCATTGTTTCTGACTCTATTCATTTACACGCCAACGGTAGAGATACCACCGGTCACCTGGAGATTGGGTTTATATTCCACGACCGGGATTTTGAGCCTAAGTATAGAGATTCGATCAATTTTACCGGCAATGGTGTTGATATAAGCATTGTTCCGAATAAGGCAGATCAGGAACTGCATGCCTATGGAATTCTCCAGGCGCATACCAAGATCATCTCCTTCGAACCTCACTTACACGCCCCGGGAGATCGCATGTGTGTAGAAGCGATTTGGGGTCATCAAGTCGAAACATTGGCCTGTGCAGGTTACGACCACAATTGGGTGCGTACTTACCAATACGAAGATTATGCAGCACCACTATTACCTAAAGGCACTATTATTCATATCACTGGTTATATGAACAACACGGCGTCGAATGCGAATATCCCGGACCCTCGGAATTGGCAGGGATCGGGTAATCGCTCCGTGCAGAACATGTTTTTAGATCTTGGTATTCGAGTAACCATGAATGAGGAGCAATTTCTGGAAGCCATGGCGGAGAGCCGTGAGGTGCTCAATATGGGACCGAATGATCATGTCATTGGTTGCCCATTGTGCGGAGCACCTCTGGTATCACCAATCGAAAGTGAAGAGTAAGGACATTGAGTGAAATGAAATTATCAAGCAATAAATTGAGCGGTACAGCAAAATCTCTACTGCTCAGCCTATTTTTATTGGCTGCACCGCCTCTGCTCTATGCAGAGACATATTTACACGGTGAGCCCATATTTCCTGCCTTCGAGGGTTGGCATCCAAATCCCGATGGAACTTTCAATTTTATGTTCGGTTACATGAACGCCAATTGGCAAGAAGCACCTTTCATAGAAGTTGGAGAGAATAATTTTTTCGCCCCAGGTGAGGCAGACCAGGGTCAACCGACGAATTTTCTGCCGCGCCGTAATCGCTTCACCTTCGAAGTCACCGTGCCTTCGGATTGGGGTGAGCGTGAATTAATCTGGACGCTAAATTTTAATGGTGTAGAAACCAAAGCTTATGCTACGCTCAAGGCAGATTACCTGGTTGACAATATGGTAATCGCATCTGAAACTGGTTCTCTCGGGATTGGCACCAGCAGTCCTGAATCCAGATCGAATATCCCTCCGGTGCTGACGATTCAAGGCGATGATGTCCGCACGGCTATAGTTGGTGAAGCGATTACATTGCGAACCCTGCTTGAGGACGATGGCCTGCCGAGAAGTA
>JADFOC010000422.1 GCA_022563075.1 Pseudomonadota bacterium | reverse complement strand
GCTCCTGGGTCCGGGCCCAGAAGATGTGGTTGAAGGCGACCTCGTAGAGGGTCGCCGAGGAGGCGAAGGTCGCCTTCGCGAGCCCGGAGTGGATAGATATTGCTCGAACTGCACTCGAAGAGCTAGTGGCAGCGCATGGTGAAACCGACAAGTCTTTCTCGGTCTGCGAAGTATTCACCGACGCACCTGCTGATCTGACCGGTGCGGACACCACTACTGTCGCCTGGCATTTCCGCATTGTGGGCAAGACTGTCACTGTCGGCGAAGGTGAGATCAGCGATGCGGATATGCCTGTACGCGCCGACTACCAGACAATACTACCGATTGCCCGGCTCGTTTATACGCCAGAGTTGATCGCCCAAAGACAACAAAACGCGTCTCAGGTCGAGGAAGAATCCACCATTGATCGATCGAACATGCCGACTTACCTGGTAGAACTCCATAACCGCATGGCTGTGATAACGAAGTAAAGAAGTCGCGGCCGTGCGATACCGCTCTTAAGGTGCCTGCTTTAAATCAGAGTCTTAGTATTCAGAAGACTTCGCTCGGCGATGAGAGGTGGCCCCGTTTCTTTGAACAGTCTTTTCGATTCTATAAGTGGGTTCACGCCTCATCGGTTTATGCGACACCTTCTGCAGCAGCGAGTTAAAGTATGTTTGATCCGGTGTCTTCCGACCCAGACTCGAATGTGGTCGGGGCATCAACGATGCCTCAATTGGAGGCGCTTATCCACTTAGCGAACTGTTCAGATCTTTGGGGCCACCTCTCAGACTCAACAGGCAAAGTTATCCAAGCGACATGGCTACCTTGTTAAAGGATGACCAACTCGTCGAAGTAGATAGTAGCGCCAGGACCATTCGGAAAATCGAAGATCAGAAACCACTTAATCAATTTCCAATCCCGCCAGTGACCCTTCATCACGCCATTCTCTCAACACTTCAAAAAAGGCTTCAGAACCGGCGCCGTAGTTAGTATTTTGCAAGGATCTCTCTGCAGGCTTACCCTCATAGTTGTAATAACCAGGCGTGCAATCGGCGAGAAACTTCTGATTCTTGCGTGCCAGCTTGATAATTGTCGCAACCCAAGCCGTCTCGGCAGTCTCACTTGTTTCGACAACGCGTTGATTGGCGTCCAGGCAATGTTTGATGATGTAAGTAAGGTGCTTGCTTTGCTCATTCAGCGCATGTGGATAATTTGCGGTAAAACCGGTTTGCACGTGCCCCATCATAAAGCAGTTAGGGAAACCACGGCTATGCATACCGTGAAAAGTTTCGGCTCCATCCGCCCATTTCTCAGTCAGGCTGAGGTTGTCGCGACCGTAGATCTCGTAACCACACCGACGTGAATAGTCGGTGCCGACCTCAAACCCGGTAGCGAAAATGATGCAATCCAGTTCGTATTCCTTGCCATTGGCAACAACGCCTTTTTCGGTAATGCGATCAACGCCCTGGCCCTGCGTATCCACCAACGTCACATTGGGGCGATTAAAGGTTGGCAGATAGTCATCGTGGAAGCAGGGCCGTTTGCAAAACTGCCGGTAATAGGGTTTTAAGAATTCAGCAGTAGCGTCATCCTCGACGACTTCATCCGCACGCGCCCTGATTGATTCCATTTTCTGGAAATCCGCGATTTCCATCTTATGGCTCAAAGCTTCGCGAGACAGATCCGGTTCGCCTTCGTGCCGGATGATGAGCAGAAGATTGCGAATGATCTCGGTCCAGCCGTCATTGACAAGATCTTCTTTTGCAAAACCACCCGAGACAAGGATGTTGAAATTATCCATTCGGTTCTGGTGCCATCCCGCCTCGAGACCTTGTATCCACTCGGGATCTGTTGGTTTATCATTCCTCTCATCAATTGACGACGGCGTTCGTTGAAACACAAAGAGTTGCTTAGCTGAATCTCCAAGATGAGGTACACATTGCACCGCCGTGGCACCGGTACCGATGATGCCAACACGTTTATCTTTGAGACCAGTCAAATTGCCGTGAGCGCTACCACCCGTATAGTTATAATCCCAACGGCTGGTGTGAAATATGTGACCCTTGTAGCTATCGATTCCCGAAATGCCGGGTAACTTGGGCCGATTGAGTGGTCCGTTTGACATGACGACGAATCGGGCTTTCATCGCATCGCCTCGATTGGTGGAGATGGTCCAGCGGTCGATCGAATCATCCCAGCGCATCTCCGTGACTTCGGTTTGCAGGCAGACGTCATCGTAGAGGTTGTACTTTCTTGCAATCTGTTGACTGTAGTCGAGAATATCCGCGCCCTCGATGTACTTCTTCTTGGGTACATAGCCCAGTTCTTCCAGGAGCGGCAAATAGATATAGGATTCAATATCACAGGCAGCGCCCGGGTAGCGGTTCCAGTACCAGGTACCACCAAAGTCGCCACCTTTTTCAATCATGCGAATGTTTTGTACACCCGCCTCGCGTAGCCGGGCTCCAGCGAGCAGGCCGCCAAAGAACTCAAATTGAGTTTCATTATGGAAAGCGTCGCCGAGGAACTGGAACTGAATGTAGGCGCTGTGCGGAAGACTCTGAATCAACGTATGAGAGACGTTGAACAGCTTGGCACGTCCCCCGACAAGTCCAACTACTGGGGGCTACGCGCGCATGCCTAGAAACGGCGTACTGAGCCGCGTTCCATGCACCGCCGGGAACGCCGACTTTAGATACGGCGTACCGCGTACCGTCCCCATAGTACGGGCGCTGGTACGCCCGCCCCAGGCGTACCCCGTGTACCGGGAGTACGTACCATGGCACGGAGAGTGCGTAGCTAACCTCTCTCCAGTGCCAAGGAAATGGGAACCACGGTTCCAAT
>JADFOC010000038.1 GCA_022563075.1 Pseudomonadota bacterium | reverse complement strand
GGATGGTTCGATTGCTGAGTCCTATAGTTAAACCCCGGGAAATTCGGCTTATGAGCCCGCTCTTGATTAAGCCCTGTGCATCGATAACCAGATCATAATGTATCCCCTGTAGCGACCGCTTGAATGCACGAAATTCCTGGCTCAAGTAGGTCCTAACAATGTTTCGTCGCCAGCGTCTAAGCGCAATGGGTATGACCTTGTCTACGGCAGGGTGCCAGCCGGGTACTTCGACAAAGTTTTCTTCCACTACCCAGTCAAATACCAGATCTTTGCGGGCATGATAGGCATCAGTCACCGCGGGAAGGGTATGAATGATGTCTCCCAGTGATGATAATTTTACGATTAATACTCGCAATTCATGTTATTCCTTGGTCGGGATTGTACTAGCCAACTCATCTACAGCCCTTATCACGCGCGCTGGGTCTAATTCAGTTAAACATCGCTGATGGCCGAATGGGCATTCGCGTTTAAAGCAGGGTCTGCATTCTATATCAGTTGAGAGTAATTTTACCCTTTTCGTCAGTGGCGGGGTAAAATCTGGGGACGTTGAGCCGTAAATTGCCACCACCGGCTTAGCTAATGCCGCCGCTATATGCATCAAGCCAGAGTCATTCGAGACAATCGCTTGCGCGGTGGACATCAGATCGATCGCTTCGGCCAGGCTGGTCTTTCCTGCCAGATTCTTGCAGTTCATGCGCTTGTCACTATCGACATTAGACAAAATTGCTTGGCCGATGGTGACATCATTTGATGAGCCAAATATCCATACTGTCCATCCCTGCGTGATCAGCGAATTACAAAGTGTGGCATAGTGTGCAGATGGCCATTGCTTGGATTCTCCGTATTCTGCACCGGGACAAATTACGGTGATTTTCCGGGTATGATCCAATCCGAATTTTTGTAAGGCTATTGCTACGTTCGCCGAATCTATATGCAATCTTGGTTTGGGAATTTTCGATGGTGGATTGATGGATACCGGATCTGCTAACGCAGCAAATCGTTGCACCATCAGAGGGAACTTCTCCTTATCCAGCTTGCGACAATCGGTAAGTAGGGGATTGCGCCACTCTCCACGCCAGCCAATGCGCCGTGGTATGCTGGCATGAAATGGAACGAGCGCCGACTTAAAGGAATTTGGCAATATGATGGCGCTGGTGAACGCTTCGCTCTTAAGGCGCTTGCCAAGGGAACGACGGGTCCCGAGTTTCAACTCACCATGTTTCATGGGAGCATCAATACTCTTCTCAACCTGTGGCATTCTTTCTAGTAGTGGTCGTGTCCAGGCTGGCGCCATTACGGAAATACGGCAATCGTGGTTTCGCTCTTTTAGAGTCATTAGCAGTGACTGTGCCATCACCATGTCTCCAATCCATGATGGTCCAATGACTAAAATATTCTCCTGGTTATCTTGTTTCTCTTGCTCCATAAAATTCCGGGCAGGCTCGACGCGACGACCAATGTCCTCGCAGATTGAATTTAGTGTGACCAGACCGATTGGTTGGCTAATACTTCGACAAAGAACGCACAGCCTAGTTTGTACTCTCTGGTGAAACCCTAAGAATTTCGTTGACAGTGGTAGTTCCCGCAGCCACTTTTTGCGCCCCACTCAGTCGCAGACTCAACATGCCCTCTTTATAGGCTTGCTTGCGCAAAGCTGGCAGATCAGATTTGTCGTCTACAAATTTCTTTAAGGAATCAGTGAGGGGCATGACTTCATAGATGCCTGCTCTGCCCTTGAATCCTGTTTCTCGACATTCGAGGCATCCTTTTGCTTCAGCGACACTCTGCGGCAACTTTACCTTCCAGGGCAGCGTTAGTGACTCCCATATATCGCTGGACAAGTCCGATTGCTTCTTACAATGGGGACACAGGATTCTAACCAGCCGTTGCGCCATGACGCCAATCACCGTGGCCTTGATCAGGTAAGGCGGAACACCTAATTCATGGAGACGGGTTATCGCCGAAGGAGCATCGTTGGTATGCAGAGTGGTAAATACCAAGTGCCCTGTGAGTGCGGCTTGAATCGCCATCTCAGCCGTACGCAAATCCCGCACCTCTCCAATCATGATGATGTCCGGATCTTGTCTGAGTAAGGCTTTTACGCCATCGGCGAAATTCAGGTCAATATTCTCTTGCACCTGCATCTGATTGAAACTGTCTTCAACCATCTCGATCGGATCTTCTATGGTGCATACGTTCACTTCTTCGGTGGCCAGCGTCTTCAGGGTCGAATACAGTGTCGTGGTTTTACCACTTCCGGTAGGCCCAGTAATTATCACGATGCCATGATTACTCGCTATTATTTTCTTCCATCTGATCAAATCTTCATTCATTAATCCAAGTTGCTCGAAGGGTTTGAGCAGGACTTCGGGATCGAAGATTCGCATCACCAATTTTTCACCGAAGGCAGTCGGCAATGTGGAAAGCCGTAATTCGACTTCATTGCCGTTCGGGCTCTTGGTCTTTATCCTGCCATCCTGAGGTTTACGTTTCTCGGCGACATTCATACGACCGAGAATCTTTAAGCGACTGGTAACGGCATTCAATACTTGCATGGGCAGTGCATAGACGGTATAGAGCACGCCATCAATTCGAAATCGAATGTTACCTTTGTCGCGTCGCGGCTCAATATGAATATCACTGGCTCTTTGTTCGAATGCATACTGCAGCAACCAATCGACAACATTGACGATGTGCTGATCATTGGCTTCCGGGTCCTTGAGTTGGCCCAGTTCCAACATCTGCTCCAGATTACCTATTCCTTTCTTCTGCGACCCGCCCGCCACCGCACGGCTAATCGAACTGGATAAACTGTAAAACTCAGTGGTGAGTCGCTTTATCTCTATTGGATTTGAAACAACACGATTGATCTTTTTCTGCAACACGTGTTCCAAATCTGAGACCCAGGAATCGATATAGGGTTCGGCGCTAGTTATGGTGACTTGGTAGGGGGTTACTTCTACCGCCAGAATGTGGTGACGTTGGGTAAAAGCATAGGACATTACTTGAGTGACTTGCGCCACGTCTATTTTTAAAGGATCAATTCGATAGTAATCCTGACCCGCTTGCTTGCTCAACGCCATGGTTAGACTCTCGATATCAAGCTTGCGGCCTTTGGCTTGTCGATCTTCTATATTGAGCTCTGAAACATAGTGCAAAATGTGCTTATCACGTCTTTCGACCGAATGCCGATTACTGGTGGCATCGTCATAATCTTCTTGATTTATGCGACCATCAGCCAGTAGGCCATCCAGAAAATCCTTAATATTGAGTAAGGAGTTTTTCTTAGGCTTGCTTTTTTGTTGTTCCTCAACTGCCGTCATTGGATTAATCTTTTATCGCTGTTACCCAGCCGAAGCTGATTCATTTCCGAGTGCTGTTCGGTATCTTTGAATAGCTAAGTTTATACCGACGATGCTCAAAAACAAACACTGCATGCTAATTTATGCGAATTAACATGCTCCACAACTAATATCGAAACAGTGCGTAGTAAGTGAGTTATTCAGGAGTATCAAGTTTACGGAGTAACGGAATAGTTACTCAACTAATTTAACCCATTCGCCAGCAGCCGGATTCCCAGCAGGATAGTAGCCATTGAGCAACCTGAGAGTTTCCTCTGGATAATTGGCAATTTTGCTGGTTCTGGCGACCACCCTAAAATCAAAGAATTCGCTTGCCTGGACAAACTTCAGTCTGAGTTCATTGCCAGCAAATGTCTCGCCTCGCTGAATGGCTCGGAAAGTACGAATAGTCTCCAACAGCAGATCGTCGATTTCATCGCTAGCACTGGCATCCTGAATTTCCCCCCTAAAGATGTATACCCTAGGGCCTAGATAGATGGCTGCAACTCGCTCTAGGTTTCCTGTTTCCGGAGAGACCGTCATGCCCGTATAGCCAATCAATCGATATTGAGACAACGATTCTGATTTCTGTAAATTTGAAATATTCATCTTGTCTCTAATGAAGACACGTGGCTCTATATTATCTTGCATGCGTTGAGCTTCTATTTTTATCGATCCCACGCTTGGTAACGATGCGGTGACAGTCGTGGTGGTTTCAGATATTTCCCAATCATCCGGAAATACTAACGTATATCCCAGTAAGCCCTGGTAGTAGCGATTGCGAGTTTCAGTTGTTTGTGATCCCTGACTTGCGCCTACAATCAGGCCATCTAAATGCTCTCGAAAAGCGCTATCATCGGCCTGCGTTATCTCATTGTCGTCCAGGCTTCCAACTTCGGCAATCGCTTGCTGTAATCGCGTATCGTTGCGTGGATGGGTGGCAAACAATCCGTGGTAGCCTCCACTATTGTTTGAAATTTTTCTATTGAAGTCTTCTTGATTCTTTAAAATCGTGATCACATCGATCATGGCCGAGGGATCATAACCCGCTTTCACCAAATACCCCGCGCCCAGACTGTCCGCTTCTAATTCGTGTTCACGGCCAAATCCACTCAGTCCTGTCTGTGCCCAGATCGAAGCAACTTCGCTTATTTGCGAGCCGACATAACTGCTACCTGTCGCTACCGCAGTGACAAACCCGCCAACGGTAGCGGCGGTTTTCGCTAATGCTCCTCTTGCCTGTTGTTGCACAGCATGTCTGGCAGTTATATGACCAATCTCATGTGCCAGTACCGCCGCGAGATTGGCTTCCGAATTCATGAATGTCAGTAAGCCGCGATTGACATATACGTAGCCACCAGGAAGAGCGAATGCATTTATGTCCGGACTATCGATGATGTTAAAGTGATATTCAAGATTGGGCCGATGACTTACCTTCCCCATCTTCTCGCCCACTTCTCTTACATAGGCCAATAGCTCTTCATCTTCAAAGAGCCGCATACTGGCGAGAACTTTTTCATGCTCTTCCAGACCAATTTCTTTCTCCCGTCTTTCTGACATTAATACCAGATTTGCACTACCAGTCGCCGGATTGATCGCACAGGACGTAATGATTGACAGAACCATGATGCACAGGCTCACAGATACTAATAATTTAAACTTGCTACCCACAATAGCTGAGTTGGTCAAACGTAGAAACCCTGAATTAATCATGGTGCCACCTGTCATTCTTTAAGCATAGCGTTGTGTAGCTAGCTTCCGTGTACAAAGGATTTGAGTTGAGCAGCCAAGCGACTACATGCATTAGCTTCAACTCTCGCGATTAGCGGAATGGGTATTATAATGGCGGGCATATAAGATTGTCCGGTTGCGTCGGTGCTGATTATTCCTACTGCGGACATTGTGCTGACATCCCAGATTCTTGCATCGAAATTTGCGTCATCTTCCCAGGTACCGAAACCGAAACAGCCACCGCCGCCCGGTCCGATAGTGCAAGAAATTGAGCCAGCGCGTCCAGTAGTCTCGGTGAAGCCATCCACCCATATAATATAGCGAATACCAAACTCCATCATCTTGTTTGCGATCACATCTTCGGCCATCAGCCGTTCCAGATCTCGTGTCCGCAGGGGTGCGGTACGCGGTTCGAACCAGGGAAACATCGCATCGATAAATTCTTGCTCGGGAATTACATGAATTGCATTCTCGCCACGATTAATGTGCTTGCCGACACAGGAGACGAATTCCGACCTTGTTTCATAATCGCTCGCCTGGCGTCGGCCGAGAATCACTATCGATTCATTACTCTCGATACCGGTCTCACCCTGGCGAAATTCATCGACCGTAGTGCTGGTGCATGACGCAAGCATGCCCAACAGAACGAACAACGCAGCGACCGTCTTCAGACTAATTGATATTAAAAATAGCTTCATGACAAACCTCAGCTCAAGCGCTGTGCTCTAATGGTTATCTAACCAATCACGCACTTCCGGAACCTGGGCGAAGCTTAGGGAAAAGCTCGATGCCAGGTCACGCAAGGCAACAACGGCGGCGTCATTAATCGCCGATTCAACGGAACGAAAAGACTCGGTAGGCGTCTTCCCGTAGGAAGTAAGCACCCAATCGGCGATGTAATCACCTTCCACAGTGAGTAATCGCATGTTGTATTTTATCCATACCTCATACACATCCAGTTTTGTTTTGGTCGGAAGGGCCAATTGAAATTCTTCTATGGCTGGTGCAAACACAGCATCTACTCCATATTCCTGCGCTTCTTCTATACTGTCCACATAGATCACTTGATCAAACATAGCCGGCAGTACCGCATTGAAGAGCTGTATATGAGACTGGCCACTTTCTATATTAAATTCTTCCCGCCCGGTCTCGGAGTATTCTATATAGGAAAAATCCCGCAGCGCATCATCGTAATACACGGCCACGGATATCGGCAGTTTGTTGATATTTGGTGTCGGGAAATTCCCTTCGATAACTACATTGCTGACGCCGCAGCCAGTTAAGGCGGCCAGTGACAATAAAGCCACTGCTGAACCCAAAACTTTAAATTTTTTCATGCCTATTGTACCCATCTCTGACTCTTTTCTTTGTCCCACAGTAATCATAACTTTTAGCGGAAATCGTTCAGACCTACAAATGTACCACCATTTCGCTGTGTCATCTCTCGCATTAGGTTCGAATAACGATAAACACTTTGCCGAAATCGCGCCGCGGCTTGGAATATCGTTGGAAAACCGATGCCGTGGATTCGTACCAGGCGATCACCGTTCTCATCTTCCAGATTAATGCGGTCAATTGTTCGGAGCACTTCCTGAATAGACCCGCCAGGTTGAAAATCATCTCCCAGTACATAGATGCTAATTTTCTTGTCCGGTGAATAGAAGGTGTTTATAGCCCGTGTCACTCCCTCTACAGGGCTACTGTTGCTGTAGGGGTGCCAGGTTCGAAGCGTGGAGAGAATCTGACGTCTCCGACCTGGCGTGTCAGGAATCCATTGACCACGATAGGAATCAAACAAGTAATCACCCATATCATTCATCACTTGTATGCCCTTAACTTCAGGATAAACGTTCAGGGTGTCTTCGATAATTCCCAGCATTTTGTTCCAGCTGGGGTTGTTATACATACTGCCAGAGGTGTCTATCACGAAAATAATGTACTCGCTATGCACGGGTATGCCACCGATTGCATTATTTTCCGGCACGACGCTATTGGCCAACAACCTCTGCATCTCCTCGGTGAGGGTTTGCATGGCGACGGAGAGCCGGCCAAACTCTTCGGTGGTTTCATCTGACAGTTGCCTGGAAGTCTGAAACTGTCCCTCGGTATCGTCCAGGTCCCTGCGTAGACGCGCGATTCGATCCTTCATGGCCGAAAGCTGTTCATGTTTGGCATTCAGTTCTCGGTTGATGATCGTCGTTTCACCACGGATGGCAAACAGTTGCTGCTGTAATTCTTGAATGGATGCTTCCGGTGTGATATCGGTAAACTCGATGGTAACCGGCTCCCCTGACTTGGTGATCATCAGCAAGATAATCATGGCACCAAAGCCACAGGCTGCCACATCCAGGAAGGAGACTGAAAAAGAGTCTGTTTCTCTTCGTCGAGCGACCAAAATTGAAACTCCTAAATATTAACCGGAAACGATACCCCTAAGTCCTGGGATATCTGCTCTGATGATATAACCCTAGCGACTGATTGTTGATCACTACTACCCGCAGCTTCGTCCTCAGTACCCTCCTCGCTACTGGCCGTTGGCAGTAACGATGTGCCTCCAGGCCAGTCTTTCGAGGGTGAAATAAATGAACCCTGGGTCAATTGAGCCAGTTCCCAAAAAACAGCGGCGGCACTGGGATCTCCTTCCAGTGGCATCAATATTATATTGACCGGAATTCCCCGAGGTAATTCTTCCAAGGCGTCTTCATACAAATCCAGTCGCTGCGCTGGTGTTACCAAGGAATTGGACGAACCACGATCGTTTCGTGTCGGCAGGCCGTCAGTAATCAGAAAAATATTATCCGGCATCGGTGACATATTTGCGACGAATCGAAATGTCTTTTCCAGATTAGTGCCGCCGCCGGGTACCATTCCCAGAATGTTAGCTATTGCTGTATCCAATTGTTCTCGATCTGCCACCTCTAACCATTCATCTTCCGTGCCAGGAATAGAAGCAACCACTTCTTCATTGAACGTGAAAACCTGATACCGGCTGGCTATCGGGAGTTGTGCACTAATCCAATCTACGGTCCTGACCACGCGCTGCCACTTGGGCGCACGCTGCTTGAATTCATCTGCCCGATTGCGCGTTCGGATAATGTTCAGCAGCGTATCGTCCAGCATGCTGGCTGAGCAATCCACCAGGATAAGTATGCGTTGGCCGCCTAGAAACAAACCGGAAAGATATTGCCGATTGCCATCGCCGATGAATTGCCGCACGCTATTGCCTTCCTGCTCAAAAGCACTGGCCTGCAGCCGTAGCAGGTCCTCTTCCAGTGCCCGTACATCGGCACGCAATCGCTCTATGCTCTCCACCGTTGCCACGCTGGAATTTTCCAGTGCTGCCAGTTCCTGCAGAAAGCTATCGATTTGATCCTGAATTTGACGGGCGAGACCTTCGGCGGTCACCACCTCAAAGCTTACATCAGAAAATATGTTGCGCAGCTGGACCAGGCCGAGCTGCCCGTCTTTCACTTCTTCTTGCAGTAGATTAATCTCTGCGGTGATATCTGGATTACTCTCAGTGCGGCTAATCGTGCTGGCGTGGTCCAGTATGAGAAAGATAAGAATGACGGCGCCAAAGCCGCAGAACATGACGTCGAGAAACGCCAAGCTCATGGGATTTAAATTGCGCTTATTGGCCTTGGATCTAGCCATCATTCACCTGTATTAGAAAAATCTCTTCGCCGCCCTCAGCAAATTGAATACGATCACCCAAAGTCAGTTTCTGTTTGCCACTCACTCTGGTTTGGTTTAACAGGACTTCCTGCTTACCGCTGTCCAGATAAACCCCCTCGTCCCGCTTTTCGATACGGCCCAGTTGTTCCGGTAGATTTGCCAGGCATAGGAAGATTGTATTCGGCGACGGGGCATGTCCGTTGAGTTGTGCATCGTTTTTCATCTCAATGCCATCGACAGCAATGGCACGATTGGAAAACAATGCATGGGTAGGCAGATCTTGCTGCTCGGCTGGTATCGAACTGGATTGCGTGCCTGAATCTGCTGCTTGAGTGCGGGTGCTATCTACCGGGAGTGAGTTCACCAGATGCATGCCATCGTCGCCGCTGCATATTTTATCGCGAAAATCCAGACAAGCACGGTTGATCGTGTGTGGCTCTAACACGCGCAAATTACGGTGACTACGTAATGAAGCGGTAAATCCCGGTAGCGCAGCCACCCTCGCACTAAGCAGCAGCTGATTATCCTTGCCGGTATCGAGCGCAGCAATCTGCTGGCTGATTTTCTTATAGTGACCGCTCAGATTGTTAATCAGGCTCTCTCTGGGCATCTTCGCTGTATGCACCGCACTGCTGGTTTTCAGCTCCAGCAACAGGCTGCTTTGGTCTTCATCATTCTGGCGCAGCCAGCTTGGCAACTCGTTATAAAGCTGCTGTTCGGATTCCGCATTATGCTGAGGATTGAATCGGCACTGTTGAATGAACAATCTTGTGGTTAATTGCATCATCAACTCCATGAAGTTTTGCGTGCCAACACCCGGAACCTGAATAACGGATTCAGTTTGTAGGCGACCGCCAGTTAGCTTCAGCCTGGTGAGTAGCACCTGATGCAGCTGAATATCTGCGTAGATAATCGACGGTGATTCTGCGCATGCAATAACGGCCGCCAGTGCCGAATCGACCACTCCGACCGGGTTGAATGGGCTTTGTTTGGCGAGACCCAGCAAGATGCCAAGTTGTTGGCGCGTGAAATTACCCGGCACGGCAAATATCACGTCGCCATCGATCTCGCCAAGCTGAGCGAGGTGCAACAAATGGGCATAAGCGAAATCAGCAAAGTGCCTGACACCGTTGCCATGTGACAGCGGCTCCATGCTCAACTCATGCCAGAACTTGTTATAGCTGCTGGTTGGTTGCAGGCGGGCTTGTCGCTCGGCGGCGTCGCCTAGCTCCAGTTCCTTACCCACGGCCAGGGCAAAACCCGGACTTTCAACGATTATTCCGTTTTCATCGCCTACTTTTATGGCGCTGTCGTTTAATTCGATGACCTTCAAGCTCATACGTGGCTGTCCTTTTCAGGTACTTGCAAATGTCGAATCATTCTTTCATCACAATAGTCATGGCAGTCCAGCACCAGTCGGTCCTGCAAGAGCTGCAGTTGGTGCAATAAAAACATCAAGAATATGCTCACAACCAACGCGACGAAGGTCGAATTAAATGCCACACCCAGGCTGACTGTCACTCCCACGATGTCTCCATTTACCGCCTGATAAGCTTGTCCGAGCGCTTCACCGATGCCGCGAACGGTTCCAAGGAATCCTATTGAGGGGATGGCCCAGGCGATATAACGCACGATGGTTAACTCTGTTTCCATGCGATCTGCTTCGATGTCACAGGTATCTTTGACGGTTAAGGCCACATCTTGAATATTACGTGTACTCTGAAACCGATGCAGGCCAGCCAGGAGCGCGCGAGGTAATAGCAAATTGCGCTCGTTCTCCGGGAGCGCCTGTACTGGCCGCGCATAATTTCTCGAGTCTTCAGGCAGAATACTCATCCCGTCCGATACCTGTACCAGTGTCCGTTCTAACAGTGCGCGCTCACGCAAGGTCTGCTGCATCTTCATACCAATAATCGAACAAGCCCAGAGCAAGAGAATGATGCAGGTCTCCTGCTCATAATCGCGCAAAATTATGTAAACTGATCGCTCCGGAACGAAGTTTTCATCGGTTTTCTGTAAGACGTTTTGCTGCTCCTGAAGTAATTCCGCATTCGGCCTTATCACCGCGACATAGGTAGCATGAACCACGATTATCGCTATTATCAATGCGGCTACTTGA
>JADFOC010000037.1 GCA_022563075.1 Pseudomonadota bacterium | reverse complement strand
GAAAAGGCCTATCTGGCAGCGGTGGAAATACTGTTCGGAGAGGGTAAGCAACAACAGCGCCAGTCCGCCTATGCTGAAGCCATGCGGTTGTTAAGCGAAACTTATGCTGAAGATCTTGAAGCCACAGCTTTCTATGCGCTGTCATTGATGCGAGAGACACCGCTGGGGATGACGCGGCAGCAGACCCGTTCCTTAATGGCAGGCCTATCGATAAGAGTACTGGCGCAGAATCCTCGCCATCCCGGCGCTAATCGCTATTTGATTCAAAGCACTGACGATCCTGAGAACACAGATATTGGAATCCTGGCGGTGAACAATCTGCGCATGATAGATACCGATGCCGCCGAGGCCCTGCACATCCCTTCCCATTACTACCTGCAGCATGGCATGTGGGAAGCGGTAGCGGATTCGAATATGCGCGCCTTCGAGTCTTCCATGGCCTGGGTGGAAGAGAATCACTGGTCGCTGGCAGATTTGAATCTGCACAACTATGGGCACCTGCTGCAGTTCGCTAACTATGGCTACCTACAGGCAGGCAGCCTGGCCAAGGCCGCGGAGATTCGTGAGCGAGTGAGATCGGATTTCATCGCCAGCGGTCTGGCGCCAGAAATTGGGATACCTTTCGCCGACGTGTACGCGCGCTGGATCCTGGATCTGGAGCGCTGGTTGGAAGCCGACTCGGTGGCTGAGTTGGCGCGCGAATATTCTATCAGCAATCCCGGCCTGTGGCAGGCCATCGGCATCGCCGCCGCACGTTCCGGCAATATCGAGCTGGCCACCGAGGCGGTGAGTGTATTGAGCAGTTTAAGCGACGATCCAGCCAGTCAGGGCGCCATCTCTGCCCAACAGGTAGAAGCCCTCGTGTATTTCGCTCAGGGTCACCATGAAATTGCCTTGCAGATGTTGCGCGAAGCCAGCGAACTGAATTGGGAACGACCGGTCACCCTTATCGGCGTGCCGCCACGTCCACTAAAACCGGCGATGGAATTGTACGGTGAAGTACTGTTGGAAGTCGGACAGTCAGAAGCGGCGCTGGCTCAGTTTCAATTGGGATTGACCCGCTACCGCGGTAGAACCAATCTACTGCTGGGTGCGGCACGCGCGGCAGATCGGTTGGCCAACCGCGAGTTGGCTAACAGGTATTACTCACAGCTGGCTGACACCTGGCGTGACGCAGACAGTGGGCATCCATTTGCTGCCGAGGCCAGGGCAAAAGCGTCGCCATAAAAAGAGACAGAAGAGCAGGTGAGGGAGGACAAGAGAGTTACGATGTTTCCATGGTTCCCGCTTTGGCTGTCCCCGGTTCTGCAAACTTCCCCTTTATCGCAAGATCGGCGCCATATTGTTTTGTTTTTTTAAGTAGATTACTCTAGGAATTCGAAACACTTGGGGATTTTCAAACCCGGGAGCTTAACTATGAAACCTGCCACCAATGAGCTGAGCGACGAAGTCCTGGCACTGGGCCTCGAACAATATGCACTCGAGCTTAATAACGATGGTATAACCACGGTGCCCCCTCAGGTCACGGGTGTAAGCAGTGAGTTGATAGATCGATGCACAGAAGTCTTGCTGAATCGGTTTACAGAAATGACCGGTGGTTGCCCGATAACCCTCGCAGAGGGCCCCACGGGTAAACTTAAATGGCCAGAAAATCATACCAGTGTATTGCGAGATGAAAACGCGCCGCCTGAACCGACACAGATGCTGATCCAGCAATTGCTGCAACTCGATCGTTGTTTCAGAGATCTGGCAGTCAATCCGGTGGTTGATGCCCTGATCGATCATTTGATGGGGCCAGTTTCTTCAATTCACCCGGTGGCAGGCAAGGCACGACGACTCAGTAGTACCAACTCCTTCGTGAAATGGCAAGGTGACTATGGCTATGGCAAACATTTAGGATTGCACTGCGATCAGGCGGCCAGCCCGTTACCTTGGGCAAAGGCATCGATAACTGCCAATGCGACCTGGTGTCTTACCCACTACAGCAAAAAAGATGGCGCCTTGGCCTATGTCCCAGGCTCTAACAAGCTGTTAGCAATGCCAACCCAACCAGAAGCCGCAGAGCAAGCCGTGGCGGCCGAGGCACCACGAGGATCCGTGATTATTTTTGCAGGATCTACCTGGCATGGTGCCTTCCCAAAATTGACCCCGGGACTACGACTCAATGCGGTGTGCTATTATCGACATGTAGCCGCACTGCCACAGGAAAATATGAAAATTACCATGCGTGACCAACCCTGGGAGGATTGTGATAATCCCGAATTGATGGGCGAGTTAATTGGCTTCAAAGACAAATTTCCCTATGAAGTGCAGAGTGAAACCGTACCGATGTTTTCGAAAGCGAGCTGATTTATAAATGATGAAAAAAGCATTCCTATTGGTATTACTGTTTGTCACCAATCTTGCGCTAGCCGATTTAAGACTCTATGTATTCGATTGTGGGGGTATTGGAGTGGCAGACGTCAGTGCCTTTGGACTGAGCAATGAAGAGACATCGGTGCGTGAGCTATTTGTTCCTTGCTATCTCATTGAGCATGATGGAGACCGATTATTTTGGGATGCGGGACTGCCTTTAGACATGGTAGGCCCCCGCAGTGCGGAGGCCACTGCCTGGTACGAAAATTCAATCCTGGATCAGCTGTCGGCGATGGAACTAACGCCGGCCGACATCGAACTCGTGGCTTTTTCACACATGCACTATGACCATGTGGGTGCGGCCAACGCCTTCAGTGCTTCCACCCTGTTAATTCAGGAAACCGAATACATCGCCGCATTCGATCACCCCGAAGACAATCCCGTGTTCCGCCCGGCGTTGTATTCGGAACTGGCCCAGTCGCAACGACTCTTGTTGCATGGTGATCACGACGTGTTTGGTGATGGCAGTGTAAAAATCATCTCGGCTCCAGGTCACACGCCAGGCCATCAGGTACTCTTTCTGCAACTTGAGAATTTTGGACCGCTGATCCTCTCCGGCGATCTGTATCATTTTGAAGCCAGCCGCCGACTGCGCCGCACACCGGTTTTCAACACCGATGCCGAAGAGACACTAAGGTCTATGGACAAGGTAGAAGCCTTAATCAGAGAGACGGGGTCCACCTTCTGGATCGAACACAACAAGGCCTTGGCAGACACGCTCACGCTTGCCCCTGCTTTTTATGACTAACGGAATAAGCGTCTTCTAGAGTCGACTCTGCACATTACGAGAAATAGCCAAAATGTCCGCTGCGGTTATTTGTTCGTTCAAAAGTCCCGAAATGGAACAAAATCATCGATTCCCGGTTAGCAAAAAAATGGGATAATCACCTTGAGGCTTATGCACGGTACTTGCGGATATTACTTTCACGTTCCTAAATCCCGCTGCCACGGCGAAATTTGAGAACACATTTCGATCAAACCCAAAATGGAAGATACCCGTGTCTTCTGTATGAAAACTACCATCTTCAAGATCTAAATCTGCAATGGCTATTACGCCATCGTCATTCAGCATCGCATAAAAATTTTCGAACATTGAGCCTAAATCTTCAACGTGATGCATAGTCATCGATGAGATGATGCCATCAAATTTTCTATCTAGCCTGGATTTCGCCAAATCTATTTCCAGTATTTCGAGTTCACATTCCAGATCTTTTCTTTTCTTGTTTAGTTGCTTATTCATCGATGGCGATATATCAATAGCGGTGATTCTAGCAACGTAGGGAGCTATCCTCTTCAGCAACAAACCGGTTCCAGAACCAAAGTCCATAAGGTGCATGGCTTTATCCAAATCGATGTTACTCAGAATGGAATTAGCAATGTTTTCGACATTATCGACTCTGTTTTTAGTTTGCTCGTAGTTCTCTGCTTTATGTTCGAAATAATCTTTATTCATTAAACATTTCCGTGTAGAACTCCTTGGCTTGTCCGGTTTTGAATGGATTACTCTGTGTTGTTCGACACTTTAATAATATAAAGAAGTTAAAGGACTGTCTCAATGGCTTCCTCTCGATTGTTGATATGCTGGCTAACGACGGAGTACAGCGGCGCAGTAAAGAGGCGCGACTTTTGCGTTTGCAATAGGTGTGACGCTTGGCGGTGTCCGTTGGAACTATTGCTTAGGCGTCGAGTCGTACCCGTTGTCAATATACTGTAATGAAGTAGACAATCGCTGCAGGCTGAACCCCAACAATCAACGCGAAGCCCCATGCTCGGTCGTCTTCCGTTGTGTTGTGTGCCTACGATGACAGCATCCAGAGCCAGAAGAACAGTACGCCGATACTACAGGAAATTGCTGAGATCGGTCCGATTGCGGAGGTGAACATGGCTGCCCAGCCTGGATCATCGACCTTTCACCATGCGAAGAGATAGAAGAGAGCTAAGCCAGGAGACCCGTAATCGCTCGAACTCGGTGACTCTCACTGTCGGTCACGTAGACAACACCATCGTGTACAAACACTCCATGGGGCCGATTTAGCTTGCAAGTCGATGGGTCACCATCGGGTCCGTCGCCACGCTCGCCGCTGCCCAGGACGGTATCGAGGATTCCCGTCGCCAGTGACAATCGGCGAATAACATGGTTTTCCGTGTCGACTATATAAAGACTGTTATCTTCTGTCGAGTAGGCAATGCCTTTGGGTCCGTTGAAGGTGGCACTGAGTGCCGGCCCCCCATCACCGCCATAACCGCGTTCGCCGGTGCCAGCAATACGCTGCAAATGATTGCCCTGGATATCCAGTTGGAAAACCGCATTGCCCTCGCGCAGCACCAGATAGGCATTGCCGATCGGATCGGTAGCGATAGAGCGAGGGCCAAGCAGAGGCGATCCGGACAATGACCCACTATCGGGAGTCGCGACGCGCTCGCCGGTGCCCGCCAGGGTGGTGATAATGCCCGACTCCATGTTCACGCTGCGCACCCGGCTATTACCGATATCGCAGATCAGTAGATTGCCCTCCGCATCGAAGGCAATGCTGTGTGGTTGTCTGAGTCGTGCCGCGTTAGCCGGTCCCCCATCACCGGAAAATCCGGCCTCACCGGTGCCGGCCACCGTCGCTACGATGCCGCTGTCGGCAGCTACTCGCCGTACCACATGGGAATCACGCTCGACTACGAACAGATTGCCTTGGGTATCGAATCGGATCTCATGGGGTGCGGAAAATGACGCTTCGATCGCTGGCCCGCCATCACCGACATAGGCTTTTTCACCGTTGCCAGCTATCGTAGTTAGTCTGTTGTTGCTTAGATCCAGTCGCCGGGTTCGGCCGCTACCGACCTCACAGAAATACAAGGCGCCATCGGGGCCGATAATCACCCCATAGGGATTATTGACAGGCGTGTCCGTGCCAGCCAGGCCTGCCGTTCCTTCGAATTCATAACCGGAAATTCCAATTCCCGCCACCGTTTGCACGCGTACTTGCTGGGCAAAGCTGATTCGTGGATAAGTCGCAACTATCGCCGAGCTAATCATGGTGTGCAAGAATTTACGTCGCGTGGTATAGGCCATCGAGTTTTCCTTGTCAAAATTTCTAATGCATCTGACTATACAACAATCCAGTGCAACCATGATCTGGAAATAATCTGGCTATTGCTCCAATATTGGGGTAAAACCAATTTAAAAGCTAAACAGAGCTACCGAGGAGAACACCATGTGCGATGAAGAAACTCAAAAAGAAGTAGACAATTTCCTGCGCCGCGCCGGCGACATGTCCCGACGTAGATTTGGTAAGTTATCGGCGGCGGTAGGGTTGGCCATGCTGCTGCCACCGGTTGCCAATGCCCAAGATGTAACGGAAACGGATGTGGAAGTGACCACGGCCGACGGTGTCGCCGATTGCTATTTCGTGCATCCATCCACCGGCCAGCATGCCGCTGTCATCGTATGGCCGGATATCTTGGGCCTGCGCCCGGCCTTTCGAGCCATGGGCAAGCGCCTGGCCGAATCTGGCTATTCGGTGCTGGTGGTTAATCCCTTCTATAGAGATGCAAGATCGCCAGTAGTGGAAGAGGGTGCCCAGTTTGGACAGCCCGAAGTGCGCAATCACGTGCTGCCGATGGCGCGGAATCTCAATGCCGATACCCACTTTACCGACGCTCGTGCCATGGTCAGTTTTCTGGACCAGCAAGACGCCGTCGATACCAGTCGCAAGATTGGCACCACCGGTTATTGCATGGGTGGGCCGATGGTAATGCGTACCGTTGCGGCGGTGCCAGAGCGCCTGGGCGCTGGTGCTACTTTTCACGGTGGTGGCCTGGCCACCGATGCCGATAGCAGTCCCCACCTGCTAATTCCGGACACCATGGCGCAGATGCTGCATTGCGTCGCAGCAAACGATGACAGCAATAACCCGGAAGCGAAGAATATCCTGCGGGAGGCCTATGCCGCTGCCGGACTTGCTGCCGAGATCGAAGTCTATACCGACACTCTGCATGGGTGGTGCCCGCCGGACTCTGCTGTCTACCACGAAGAACAGGCTGAACGGGCCTGGAGTCGAATGCTGGCCTTGTTTGAAACAGCGTTGGCTTAGCCCGAGAAGAAAGCTTGAAATGAGGCGGTGGAGTCATAGAACTCCACCGCCTTTTTCTCGATAGTTGTCTAATGATCTGGAAATGCAACAGTGGCAAGACTGACTTTGCCAACGTCGTCGAGATACATGTGGTTGTTTCAGCCTTCGCCCTTGGTAATCAATGCCCTGATTTTAGTTCTGAATTGCATGGACATGTGATTTCTCCCTATTGACGGGTAGAAGCTTGTTACGATTTGTTCAATCGGTAAGAGAAAGAACCACGATCAACGCCAAACTGATCTCCTCATGGACTGGTTCTGACATTAAGCTTCTGTGTCCAGAAAATATCGATAGAACCAAGATTATTATCCGATCTCGTCGAAAACCAGGCGATAGTATCAGAGCCCGGTGGCAGTGCCGGGCACATATCCGCCGCGGCCGTGTTTATCTGTGGTCCCAAATTGGTTGCCGGACCCCAACGGTTAGGACCTAACTGCATCGCTCCCCAAATATCCATGCCGCCATAGCCGCCGGGTCGAGACGAGGTGAAATATACCCTACCGTTCGCATCCTGGCTGAAATGGAATTCTTCGCCGGCGGTGTTGATGTTGGGGCCCTGGTTCACCGGAGTTTGCCAGTTGCCGTCGTCATCTGGTTGTGAACACCAAATATCAGAGCCACCATAGCCACCCTCCCTGCTAGAGGCGAAGCAAAGTGTTTGACCGTCTTGCAGTATGGCAGGGCAATGCTCGTTGCCGGCATCGGTGCTGATGGGATAAGCAACCACTTCGGGCTCGCTCCATACGCCATTTGTTTTATGGGTAACGAAAAGGTCGTTGGCATTGCGAGGAATCGTGCTGGCGAGTCGGTCAGACTTGAAATAGATGGTGTTGCCATCGGCGGTAATCCAGGGTTCCCTGTCATCGCCTAGTCGCAACGGATCAACTTCGGTTGCCGGGGCAGCATTTACCGGTAGCCCCATGTTCACGGGTGTGTTCCAACTACCGGTGGCGGCGTTGAAAGTGGCGATATAGAGATCCTTAGGGTCTCCCGGCGCTACCGCCATGTCTTCTCTGGCGCTGCAATACACCATAGTGCCGTCATCGGCAAAGGAGAGTTCTCCCTCCGCCCACAGCGTGTTGATGGGGGCACCAAAATTATGCACGGCCAGATCTACCCAACTTTTCTCGGCGGAAATTGCCGCACTGGTGGTAAGCAGTGTGATGAGCAACGCCACTGTCACCGGAGAACAAATTCTAATTTTCAATAATTTGTCAGTCATCACATAAGCCCCTCTCGATTGAATGTTGTCACTAAATCGCCGAAACAACATGAAAGCTCCACCAGCGATCTGCCCGTGGCGCATCGGGCGGCGGTGCCGGATTGCCGACCCCACCATAGGTCTGCAGTTTATCGACCCTCGCCCTCCAGGCCCGATCCAGAGCGGCCGGATCCATTTCACGATTCAACACTACCGAGTACACCACTCCGTTCAGACGCATACGACCAGGCTTATCCGCGCCTACCTTGCTGGCCCAGTATTTGGTGTCACAGAATGAGCAACTCAAGTACAACTCTCCTTCGGGAGTCGCCATGCAATTGAGGTTGATGGAATGGGGCCGAATACCCGCGTAGATTTGTAATTGGCACAGGGGAACCTGGTTGGCAAAAGACCAGTCGGAGATCGGTTCGTCGGATCGCTCACCGAATAAAAATCCACCGGGAGTTCGCTCGCAGGGGCAGATAGATGAATAAATCAGGAATCCGATTACTCCGGCGACTAAGAGGGCAGCGAAAAAGGCCCCGACTATTAGCTTAATTTTCGAGTTTCCGGCAGTAGCTGCTTGTTCGGTCATGATCTACCTCCATAGTCTGTATTTATTATTAGCGGTCGGCATACTGAGACTAACCCATCTGTTCAAAAATCAATATTCTTTTCGCAATACCAATTCTAGATAAACGCCATAGTGATCTGACAAGGTGTTTGCTCCAGAGAGAACGATATGCCCAAGTTTTTAATTCAGCCTTTCTAAGAATTTCTGTGATTATTACTTCGTCGATTCCAAGCGTCGTTCTTTTGTACCTATTAGTTAGAATCCGGTTAATCAGTTACATCTCGTTGTTGGACATTCAGTTATAGGACACTTATGCTTCCATTGTAGCGAAACTCACACAGAAGGAGGTTCCCCGATGTCCAAGAATCTACGCGTGAAATTAATACTCTCCATCGCACTTACACTCATTTTGTTGCCACGCATCGCGAGCGCTCAACGCGACTTCAGCAGCGTGGAGATAATCCCGCATCATGTCGCTGGCAGTGTCTACTATCTTGAAGGAGCAGGTGGCAACATTGGTCTCTCCATCGGCGCAGACGGCATCGTCATGATCGATGATCAGTACGCACCGCTGACTGACAAGATAGTCGCGGCCATCCGTGAACTCAGTGACGGCGAGATTCGTTTCCTGATAAATACCCATGTCCACGGTGACCACACCGGTGGTAATGAAAACCTCGGGAAGATGGGTATCTTGATCCTGGCTCGCGACCAGGTGCGGGTACGTCTCAGTGCCCAGGCGCCAGCGGATGCACTGCCGGTTCTCACCTACAGCGACGCCATAACCATTCATCTCAACGGCGAAGAAATTTACGCCTTTTCTGTGCCCCCGGCGCACACCGACGGTGATACCTTCATCCATTTCAAGGGTTCCGATGTGGTTCATGCCGGCGACGTTTTCAGAACTACCGCCTTCCCGGTTATTGATACCAACAATGGCGGTTCCCTGGAGGGGACACTTGCAGCACTGGGCACTCTGATCGGCATCGCCGGTCCAGATACGAAGATTGTTCCCGGTCATGGTGCAGTGTCGACGAGAGAGGATGTTATGGAGTTTCGCGACATGGTGCTGGATGTGAAAGCGCGCGTTGCGCCGATGGTAGAACAGGGGTTGAGTTATGATCAGGTTGCCGCTGCCGATCCGACTGCCGCTTATAATGATAGATATGGTGACCCGGAAAGATTTCTTCGCGCCCTCTACTCAGAGCTGGGCGGCCAAGATTAATCCGTTAACCTACAAAAACTATCGAGCAAAATAATGAAACCTGGATTTATCGTCTGCTTGTTTTGTTGTTGCATTATTCAACAGCCTCTAGTTGCTGCCGATGCAACAGAGAGTGCAACGCTGGTCACCAATTTTTGGTTGGCTGACTCGGCTATAGAGAGACAAAAGAGTCAGGAACAACTCATTAATCAGACTCCGGACGTCGCTACCCTATATCGATGGCTTAAATCTGGACCAACTTATTCCGCCGATGTGCCACTTGGTCAACAGGAGAGCGTGCGAATCTCCGCAGATGGAACTCGATTTCCGTACGTAGTTCTTATCCCGGAATCTTACGATCCTGCTCGGAGTTATCCAGTAGAGTTTATGCTGCATGGTGGTGTCAGTCGATCGGAATGGGAGGCAGGAGGTGGCTGGTGGCGAAGCGGCTATGACTCCCTCAAACAGGCAGATCGTATCATCGTGGTGCCCGCCTCCTGGATTGATGCGTTCTGGTGGCATGGCAATCAGGCCGACAGTCTCCCGGCTATCCTTAAAACTATAAAGCAAACTTACAACGTGGATGATAATCGCGTGACTCTGACCGGGGTATCGGATGGAGCCACCGGTGTTTATTTCTTTGCATTCAAACAACCAACCGAATGGGCAGCATTTCTTGCTTATATAGGTCACGCGGGTGTATTGCGGAATCCGCAGAGTGGGGGAGGCTATCGGCTCTATTTTGAGAACCTGATGGCCAAACCACTCTACATTGTCAATGGTGAGAATGATCGCCTCTATCCTGTATCTTCTGTCCTGCCATTTATTCAAAGCTTAGAGGAGGCGGGTGTGAAATATGTTTTTAAGGCGATTGAAAACGGTGGCCATAACACTCGATGGCTGCCAGATGAAGCGACCATGATCGAGCAGTTCAAACGCGACAATCCCCGCGATCCCTTTCCCGACAGCTTGCAGTGGGTCGCCGATCGCACCGATCGCTACAACAGGAACCTGTGGATCCGAATCGATGATTTAGTCACCGAGAACCAACCAGGTATTCTGCAAGTAAATCGTATACTAAATAACTTCGACGTGATGGCGGTTGGGGAAGTCGCCGTACTGCAGAACCATGAGCGTGCAGTCGGTGTGCTCAACGGCGAGCGTGCCGAGATCGTTGAAGGTTGCCGGGGCCAGGAATATACGGGTGCCTTCGTCGGTGGTCTGATTCGGGCCTGCGACAACCGTCGGGTTGACGTTGTTGACCGTCACAGTGAACGAGTCTGATGTGACTGTCGGAATTGGCGGCGCGGCGGGCGATGGAAATGATGAACTGGCGGGCCTGGATTCCATGAACTTTGACTTCATCGGCGAC
>JADFOC010000421.1 GCA_022563075.1 Pseudomonadota bacterium | reverse complement strand
CCGTCCGCATCATCCTGTCCCAGCGGCTTGCACGTCGACTCCAGCAGATCGAAGTAGCTCTGCTGAGAAATGGGCAGGGTGGCCTCCGCGAAACCCGACAGATTGGAGAGTGATTTCAACTTCGCTTGTTTTAGGAGCGGTTGATGTCCCACCAGATGCTTGCTGGCACGCCGAGTCAGTAACCTATGTTGTCGGTAACTTCGATTCTTCACTTTCTTCGCGTGATGAATAAGCCGCTCTTGAATGGAGGTGAAATCGCTATTCTCCAGGGACTCACTCAGCCCGGCGCGTACTGGATTCAAGTCGACATAAGTCATGCAGGTGATTAGGGCTTTCTCATCGAGCAGTGCCTGGCTCTTGAAGCGGCCTTCCCAGAATCGACCCGAGCACTCATCTTCCTGGTTCGCCTGGCGCGCGATCGGTTCATTCAAGCAGCGCATAAACCAGCTGATATCCATTAACCGCTCTCGCCATAGATTCACATGCTGCTTTAGATGTTTCTGTGCGGCCCTGTTCGATTTGTTGTTACGCAAGGTTTCGATCAAGGCCGCATTGCGAGGGAATAATTCTGTCCAGCGATTGATTACTTCATCATCGCTCCAAGCGTCGGCTTGTTCCTGACTCACATGCAGCACCAGATGGTAGTGATTGCCCATGATCGCATAGGCGCAGATTTCGATGGCGAACTGAGCGGCCAGTTGTTTTATTCGAGTGACCAACCATTGTTTGCGGTGATCGAAATTCTTCCCTGATACAGGATCATCGCCACACAAATAAGCGCGACGTACACAGCGGGAAATGCAGTGGTAGTAGGGCGTATCTTGTAGCGATACTTGCTGGTATCTGGCTCGAGTCATTGCTTTATCAGGCTGTTATTTATTGAATCTGACCGGGACATAAAGTCAGAGCGAACCGCCGATTTTAGAGGGTTTGTAGTACTATGCAAGGCATAATTGAGCAACCTGTCAAGTGACACTGACACAGGTTATCCACTGAGGAAAATGCATGCGGATTGGAGTCGATCTGGGTGGCACCAAGATAGAGGGAATTATATTGTCTGACGACGGCAGCGTAGCTGAGAAAGTCCGCGTAGACACGCCGTCTGACAATTACAGCGAAACGGTTGTGGCGCTTTGCAAAGTCACGCAACAACTACAAACTTTTTCAAGTGAAAGACTCACTGTCGGAGTAGGGACTCCTGGCGCTTTGTCGATGCCGGCAGGCGTAATGAAGAACAGTAATTCTATCTGCCTCAATGGCCAAGCGCTTAAAAAGGATATTGAAGAACGGCTCGGCCATGATATCCGTATGGAAAACGATGCCAACTGCTTCGCCTTGTCGGAAGCCTGTTATGGCTCGGCTAAAACTGTGGCCACTGTGTTTGGCGTCATCATTGGAACGGGGACCGGTGGCGGTATCGTGATCAACAGGCGGTTACTCACCGGCGCTAACAGCATCGCCGGTGAATGGGGCCACAACTGTGTGCCTGCTTCCGTGCGTGAACTATTCGATGCCGATCGCCGCTGTTATTGCGGACGTAGCAACTGTATAGAGACGGTGCTGTCCGGTCGAGGCCTCACCCAGACATATCAGGAGAGGGAGGGAAAGCAAGTGGAGGCGAAGCAGATTGCGCTGATGGCCGAACGAGGTGAGCAGACTGCGAGAGATTGTATCGGAGTTTATTGCCAACAACTTGCTCGCTGCCTGGCAAGCATAGTGAATGTAATCGACCCGGATATGATCGTGCTCGGGGGTGGGCTTTCAAATATTGATGAATTATACCGTTCAGTTCCAGACTTGATGAAAGACCATGTGTTCACCGATACGATGCTGACCCAATTAGCCGCACCGAGTTTTGGCGACGCCAGCGGCGCACGAGGCGCTGCCTGTTTATGGCCACTAACATAATCACATCTATTCAAGCGTTAAACGGATGTCGCAGAATAATGGTTTCTTCACGATCCGGGCCGGTTGAAATAATGTCAACTGGCACCTCGACGAATCTCTCGATGTATTGAATGTAAGACCGGGCATTCGCGGGCAGGTCGTCCAGGCTCTTGGCACCATGCGTCGACTCCTTCCAACCCGGTAACTCTTCGTAGATTGGCTCCAAAATATTGTAACTATCCACATCCATCAAACTACTGGAGGTGTTATCTCCCACTCCCCGATAGCCGGTGCATACCTTGATGGTTTCCAAGCCATCCAGTACATCCAGTTTCGTCAGACAGATACCCGACACACTGTTGATACGCATGGCTAATCTCACGGCTGATGCATCGAACCAACCGCATCTTCGATCGCGTCCAGTGGTAGCGCCTTTTTCATGTCCGACGGACGCCAGATGTTTACCAATATCGTCAAACAGTTCAGTCGGGAAGGGACCAGAACCAACTCGAGTCGTGTATGCCTTGGTAATTCCTAATACATAGTCAAGATAGAGTGGACCAAAGCCACTGCCGGTGGCGGTGCTACCTGCCGTGGTATTCGAAGAGGTAACATAGGGATAGGTCCCGTGATCGATATCCAGCAACGAACCCTGTGCCCCTTCAAACAAAATGTTATCTCCGGCCAGGCGATGGCTGTGCAGCAGTTCAATCGTATCAGCTATCATCGGCTTCACTTGCGCCGCCAGCTCTAAACAGGAATCGTAGGTTTGCTGATAATCAACGGCCTCAGCCTGGTAGTATTTTTCCAACAGAAAGTTGTGGTATTGCAGCAATTCGCTCAGTTTTTCACCGAATTGCTTTTCGTTGCGGGTTTCCGCCAAACGGATCCCACGCCGGGCGACCTTGTCTTCATACGCAGGACCGATGCCACGTCCGGTGGTACCCAGTTTGTT
>JADFOC010000420.1 GCA_022563075.1 Pseudomonadota bacterium | reverse complement strand
TTGACTTGCTGGGGTTCGGAGCGCGTGAACCCAGGGCCGGAGCCGTGGTAAGCCAACAAAAGCTGTTGCATGAACTTCACTACAATCACCACCTGTCCCATGTAGAAGGAGTGCTGGCGGATGAGTGCAGCGCGTTGCTACAGAACTTCTTTAAAGCAAAACGGCTTGCCAAATAAATAGGTAACTTGTATAAAACTCGGTACCGGTTCCGCATTGGGGCAATACACCGATCATGTTAACTGCTGTGCTTATGCGCAAATTACTGATTCTGTCACCACTATTAATAGCCTTGGTTGCGTGCACGGTTAGTTCTGTTGCCTATAAAGCGTACATCGGTGAAGTACGTCAAGACTTGGCGTTATCCGTGCTGCAGGGAGCCAGTTTTGCGCGCCAGGAATTGCTCAACCGCTACGTGGATTTCGTGCGATTTTCGAGTGTCGACGAAATCCCTATCGACAATAGCGAGCGCTACAGCGCCATTCAAATCACCCCCGGTTATCATGATGTGAAAGTGTATTTTTCCTGGGATCTGGGCAGCCAGCGTGGTCTGGCACCGGCTTTGGTGAATTACGCGGCCTCGCGGGCCACCACCAGTCGAACCCTGCACTTTAATGCTAGAGCCGGTGAATTGTATACCGTGAGAGCCCAGCCGGTGTTTAATGATGCGAGACGAGATATCACCACCCTAACCTATGTGGACTTCTGGATAGTCGATTCTGCCGGCAATGAGATAGTGACTCGTGAAGAAGGTCGTTATGTTCCTGATCTTTAATTGATTGGCCAAAGATAATCACCATAGAGCCCAGTTACTCCTGAATTTGGCCTGCAAATCAATTATCATTGTGCGTGGTTAATTCGGTTGGCTAGTATCCCTAGTAACCGCCAGACAGCATCTTCAAGTCGGGAATACATCAATGCACGCGATGTTTGGAGCGGTAGCTCTATCTGCATTTAAGACTTCCAAATTACTCGACACAATCCAAGCCAGACTCCCCTCGGTAAACTCACTCACGGCGCAGTTTGTTCATTTTGTTGATAAGGCATCGATGTTGACTGAACACGAAACTACCGTGCTGGAGTCACTGCTGCAATATGGCGAACCATTTTTGCCGGTGCACCGTGTCGACGACGGCGCCCTGAGATTAAGTCGATTGGTTGTGCCTCGGCCAGGAACTATTTCGCCCTGGTCCAGTAAAGCCACCGATATTCTGCATAACTGCGGTCTAACCCAGATTGATAGAATCGAACGCGGGACCTTGTTTACGGCGAAGTTAACCAGAGTGTTAAGCCCCTCAGAGGTCAAGCAGTTTGACGCCTTGCTGCACGATCGCATGACCCAAGCGGTGCTGGCAGAGATCGAAGATGCCAACGTGCTGTTTCAACACGCCGAGCCACAGCCGATGCGCTCCGTGGATATTCTGGGGCAGGGTAGAGCGGCACTGGTCGATGCCAATACCCAGATGGGCTTGGCCCTCGCGGAGGATGAGATCGACTATTTGTTTGATTGCTTCACCGATCTCGCAAGAAACCCCAATGACATCGAACTGATGATGTTTGCCCAGGCAAATTCTGAGCACTGTCGCCACAAGATTTTTAACGCGAGTTGGAGTATCGATGGCGAACCGCAGTCTCATTCTCTATTTGGCATGATTCGCTATACGCATGAACAATCTCCAGAGAATGTGCTGTCGGCCTATTCAGATAATGCCGCGGTGATGCGAGGACATACGGCAGACCGCTTTTTTCCAGACCCTCAGACGAAACAATACGGTTTCATCAATGAGCCGGTGCATATCTTGATGAAGGTCGAAACCCACAATCATCCCACGGCAATCGCTCCGTTTCCCGGTGCTGCCACCGGTTCCGGTGGAGAGATTCGGGATGAAGGAGCCACCGGAGTTGGCGCCAAGCCCAAGGCTGGATTAACCGGGTTTAGTGTTTCCAATCTTCGAATTCCAGATTTGCCACAGCCCTGGGAAATAGATTTTGGTAAGCCGGAGCACATCGCCTCAGCACTGGACATCATGTTGCAGGGACCGATTGGCGGCGCTGCCTTTAACAACGAATATGGCAGGCCCAATCTCTGCGGTTATTTTCGCAGTTTCGAAGTAAGCGTAATCAACGAGTTGGGAGATAACGAGATACGCGGCTACCACAAGCCCATTATGATCGCTGGCGGCATTGGTAATATACGCGAGCCGCACGTGCTGAAGGGGGAGATCGAAGTAGGTGCCAGGTTAATTGTTTTGGGTGGGCCGGCGATGCTGATCGGGCTTGGCGGTGGTGCCGCCTCTTCGATGGCCTCGGGTACCGGTAATGAAGACCTGGATTTTGCTTCGGTGCAGCGTGATAACGCAGAGATGGAACGTCGCTGTCAGGAAGTCATCGATCAGTGTTGGCAACTCGGCGCTGCCAATCCCATTGCATTTATTCATGATGTGGGAGCCGGAGGTCTATCCAACGCATTACCGGAACTGGTGAAGGACGGTGGGCGAGGTGGCCGCTTTAATCTGCGTGCGATACCCAATGCAGAATCACAGATGTCGCCTCTGGAAATTTGGTGCAACGAAGCACAGGAACGTTATGTCCTCGCGGTGAGTAAGCGAGACCTGGAAAGATTCGGTGCGATATGCGAGCGAGAGCGCTGTCCTTATGCAGTAGTCGGTGAGACCACGGCGGAAAAACACATTCGTCTCGATGATGTGCATTTCGATAACAGTCCTATCGATCTGCCTATGGATGTGTTGTTCGGTAAGCCGCCGAAGATGCATCGTGAGGTTGTTTCCGGCACGCTTGCGGCGACAGAATTTGACACCAGTGAGCTCGATCTGAACGATGCGGTAGCACGTGT
>JADFOC010000419.1 GCA_022563075.1 Pseudomonadota bacterium | reverse complement strand
TCATTCTCCTCCGCGGGGTGGCTTTTAGCCGTTCTGCCTGCTATCAATCTTGTGATTCGATATTGAGCTTAACTCAATCTAGGCTAGTAATTCTGCACTCCGTTTGTTGAATTTATTATTCATTTCTCAGTATTAAATGCCTGGAGATTAATCTCATTAGAATACACCGCGATTTAATCAAGTCCCTTCTGCCGAAGATCGCTTGGTCAATTTGTCGCTGATGAACTTTTCTGCCACATCCAGTGGTAATAAGGGAACGCGGTGGGAGCCGTAGTTCTTTTTGAAAAGAAAATTCGGAATCGAGAGAACCTCACAACCGCCGTCTCTTGCACGCCATGGGGAAAACATGGATACACCGATGTATAAAAATAGCGCCAGCCTGAACGGATGATCCAGCTGCGGCAGGCCGAGCCGTAGCCCGATCTGGAGTGCGGGGCTAATTGCCGGTGAAAGTAGTAGAAACATGGTTGGTCCCACAAAAATGAGTGTGCTGCAACGGGCACTTTGCCCACATAGCTTATCGCCGAGCAGTACATGTACCAAGGTGTATATTGCCGTGATTGCCATGAAGGAACTGACAGTCATTAAATAGAAAGCCAAGTCCTGCGTGTGTGTCGTCGGCTAAAAATCGGTGGCGACCAACACCACTATAGCCATCACCATTACCAATCTCGTCCAACGGCCCACAGATCCAATGTTGACGCCCACTTCACCGTAATTACTCATCACCATTACTCCTGTTCTCATCCTGGCAATCATCTGCAATGCATACAGACACACTAGTACCTGCAGTCACTACAGGGGCAAACTTTATTTTCCGATTTGTAGGTTAGTAAACTGTCCCCCCGATTCATTTGGAGCAATCCCAATGTCTGCTATGGGTTGCAAATTCAACACCGTCCTGTTTTTTTTGCTCGACAATTTGAAGAAACACTCAGTTCTGTTTACTATCCAAGATTGCAGTTCGAGGAGACAACGATGCGATCAAATTTAATCTTAAGCCTGACTACGGTGTTAGCGACACTATTATTGGTGGCGTGTGATGCGCCGGAAGATACTGTTGAAACTGAAAACTCAAGTGTAGAAACGCTCACCAGAGAAATCAGGCTTGCAACGGCTGCAATAGACGATCCCTATATTTGGCTCGAGAATATCGACTCAGCGGAAGCGCTGGCCTGGGCGGCCGAGCAAAATGCGCTATCCGTTCCTCGGCTCCAGGGCGACCCTCGATTTGAAGAAATTCGGACTGAAATAGAGGCGATCCTGACCTCGGACGATCGCATTCCGTTTGCCAGCCTGGTGGATGGCATGGTCTACAATTTCTGGCGGGATGAGGACCATGTACGCGGCATTTTACGGCGCGCCACGCTCGAGAGTTATGCCAGCGATAATACCCAGTGGGAAACAGTGCTGGACGTCGACACTCTAGCCAACATTGAAAACGCTAATTGGGTGTACAAGGGTCGAACCTGCCTGCCGAGTGATCCAAGTCGCTGCCTGCTGCATTTGAGTGACGGTGGAAAAGACGCGGTGGTTGTTCGTGAATTTGATCTAAATAGCAAAAATTTTGTCGATGGTGGGTTCGTACTCGAAGAAGCAAAGACCAATGTGGATTGGGTAGACGCAGATTCACTCTTAGTTGGCACCGATTTCGGCGAGGGATCTCTCACCGCTTCCGGTTATGCCCGCACGTTAAGGCTATGGCGCCGCGGATCCTCACTTGCCGATGCGCAGCAGATAATTGAAGTTGATGCCGATGACATGGAAGTAGGAGTCAACACGGTAATGGCTTCTGGTTCAGCACTCAGCTTCATCAGTCGCCGACCCGACTTCTTTACCGAAGAAAACTGGTTATTGACAGATCAGGAAACCCTGGCCAAGCTACCTCTGCCAGTGGACGCGAATTTTCAAGGTGTCCTCGCTCAAGAAGCGATAATCCTCCTGCGATCTGACTGGACTCCAGGTGATGGTGAAACCTACGCGGCGGGCAGCTTGGTATCCATGAATCTAGAGCAAAGTGTCGGCACCGGTTTCGCTACGGACATTGAGACGCTGCTTGATCCCCAGGACAACGAACAAGTTGATGCTATCAGTGGTGTTGCAATAAGCAGCGAATCAATTTATATAACAGTGCTGAAAGATGTCGCCGGAGTTTTGCTGCGCGCTCGACATGGCGAACAGGGATGGGCGCTTTCGCAGATAAACCTGCCGGAAAACGGTGCTATCCAAGTTGTATCCGCCGACGACTATACGGATTCGGTATTGATCAACTACCAAAGCTTCCTTGTGCCTAACACACTTTATTTGGTACAGGACGATATGGAGCCGACCGCGATCAAGACTCTGAAACCGCGCTTCGATGCGAGTGAATATGTGACAGAGCAGAAGTTTGCCACAAGTGCCGATGGCACCCGCATTCCCTACTTTATTGTGCGCTCAGCCGACGTGCCGATGGACAGTACTACCCCGGTAGAGCTGACGGCATATGGGGGATTTGAATTATCGCTTACACCAGCTTACTTAAGTGCAATGGAGCAGCTTTGGCTTGGCCGAGGAGGTGCCTATGTGTTGGCCAACATCCGCGGCGGTGGTGAATACGGTCCCGAGTGGCACCAGTCTGCTATCTTGGAAAATCGTCAACGGGTCTTCGATGACTTTATTGCCGTTGCGGAGGAACTTGTCGCATCTGAGCTGACCAGTTCAGAGCATCTGGGTATCCGTGGTGGCAGCAATGGAGGTCTTCTAGTCACCGCAGTCATGGTGCAGAGACCAGCACTTTTCAAGGGTATTATCAGCGCCGTGCCATTGATCGACATGTTGCGTTACCACAAGCTACTGGCTGGCGCGAGTTGGAT
>JADFOC010000418.1 GCA_022563075.1 Pseudomonadota bacterium | reverse complement strand
AACTGGTGGCGACTTCTAACCAGCATTCAACTACGCTAAGAAATAAGCTGAAGGTCTGTGTATTGCGGTTTATTTCGCGACCACATCGTCAAATTTGTTGCTGCAACCAATCATTGCAGGAACAAACTCCTGTCCTTGATTTATTGTTGCACCCCTCCTTGCCGACTCGTGTTAACACTGCAACGTCGCGACCTGGTGGTAATACACGCAGCTTAGATAACCGTAAAACCGTTGCAATCCAGCTATTCATCTACACTAGGGTGGCTCTGTTCAGCTGATTTTAAGCTCAGAGTGCGTATAATAGGCAAAACTAAGAGTAACGGGGACACCCAGTGCCATGATAATGGTTCAAAGTACATTCCATTTGTTGCCAGATTCCAAGGCAGATGCCTTGAGCATGATGAAGAATATGGTTCGCCTGTGCCGCCTGGAACATGGCTGTTTGAACTATGAATATTTCGAAGGTGTGACTAACCCGAATCAGGTAATTCTGCTGCAGGAGTGGGAAAATGCAGATTGCTTGCAGGAACATTACCAAACTGATCATATGGATGCCTTCCTGATGAAGTTACGCAAATACCTGGAGAGACCGATCGTCACCAGTAGCTATATTTCTCAGGATGACAGAACTGTTGCCTCACCAAGCAGCGATGAGATTCCCACACCGGGACAAACCCTTCATTAGTCACCCTTCGCGGCTAGCGGCAATTCTGATTTCCAGTCCCGGTGCATAATTCTATGTTCTACATCCTCGAAGGTGATCAAAGGGCGCCGCTCTCTCCTGCCGACAATCTACAACTCACACGTTGGCGGCTCTCGACATTCTGGGTCATGCTCATCGGATACGTTGGTTACTACATCTGCCGTGGAAACCTGTCGGCAGCCTTGCCTTTATTGGAGCTAGAATTTGGTTATTCCAATACCCAACTTGCGTTGATTGGCTCGCTCTCCGAGCTGGCTTATGCGGCGGGGAAGTTTATCAATGGTCCGATGGCGGATCGCATCGGCGGGCGTAAGATTTTTTTGGTAGGCATGGCAGGAGCCGTATTCTGGAATATTATTTTTTCTCTCTCTGCCAGTCTGACTGCCTTTATTGTGATCTGGTGTTGCTGCCGTTATTTCCTGTCAATGGGATGGGGAGGACTCACCAAGACCATCGGCAACTGGTACTCGGCCGAACGCAATGGCACGGTCATGGGCTTGATCAGTGTCAATTTTCAATTTGGTGGTGTGGTAGCAACACTGTTTGCAGGATTACTGGTATTTCTTGGAGTGGCCTGGCAGGGACTCTTCATTTATCCAGCGATGGTATTGACACTCATCCTCATCTGGTCTTATTTCGGCTCACGTGCCAGACCTGATGATGTGATACCTGGCGCGCTCGCAGGCGCAAGCGGAGGGACCGGCGAATCCCGAAAGAATCAGTTGGCCAACTACGGTGGTGACGAACAACCATCGGTCTCTACCATACTGAGAACACTCCTGGGCATGCCCATCTATCGCCAACTGCTCGTCTTCAGTTTTCTGACCACCCTGCTGCGCGCTGTATTTATTTTTTGGACCCCCAAATTCCTGTTCGACCTTGGACTCGGTGCCAGTGCCGCGATATTGCAATCCGCCATCTTTCCATTGCTGGGCGTGATCGGCACGGTATTCATAGGCTGGTACACTGATCATTACGCACGCCATGGCGATCGTGCGCGCATGATGTGGATAATGTTAGCAATGCTGATCATTTGCTTGTTGGCCATTTCTCTACTAAGTGCTGCGGAAGAGCCGAACTTTAATCTGATCCTGTTTTTCCTCGGCGCCAGTGGTTTCTTTCTGCTAGGTCCCTATTCGATGAGTAGTGGTTGTCTCACCCTGGATATAGCGGGCGCCAAGGGAGCCGGTTCTTGCACCGGTATTCTTGACGGCATTGGATACATTGGCGCGAGCATTGCTACTTTCGGTGCAGGTGTCATGTCTGAATATTTGGGCTGGTCCCAGGTATTCCTGACCCTCTCAGGGTTTGCGGTGATTTCCACCTTGAGCGCCTGGTTCATGAGCAGAGGATTTCAAAAAATAGGCAGGGCGGCGTCGGTTGCATGATAGCGCGGCTCACTGCTGCGCTTCGTATTCCTTAATCTGAGTAGTAATTTGATCCGCCAAATCATTGGGGATGGGAAAAGTGAGATGATACTGGGAGAGCTTCCAACCCTCCGTCGTGCGAATCAACACCCCGGTTCCCCGAGTGGTACCGTAGCTCTCACTCCGCAAGATTTCGTCGAACCAGGCACTGTCACCATCGGGGGTCAGATTGACATGGCGCGTTTGCGGCGTGTACACCCATCCCTGCGTAGCCCGGGCATAAGCTTGGAATTCAAGCTTGCTCCAGCGCTCCGATGCATCGCTGCCGAGGAACACGCCATCGTCGCTCATCAGATCAAAATAAGTAGTCCAATCGCCATTGGCGGCGGCAGTATGATAACTATCCAGCACCGCGTTGATTTGATTAATATCCTGTTCCTGTGCAACAGCAGCGGCCGCTAAAAACAGCAGACAAAATACAAAATTTATTTTCATGAAGACTCTTCGTTAACGATTGGTTCATCCGTGACTTCGAACTCACCGGCATCGAGACGGGCGAAATAGTTTTGTGCAACCTTCTTTACCTTCGGTGCCAACAACAAAGAGGAGATCATGGTAGGAATGGCCATAATGGCATACACACCATCAAACAAATTAATGATGGCGTCCATAGAAGCCACTGCACCGACGGCAATAAGTGCCATGTATCCCCACATATAATATTTTTGTGTGGCCGTACCAAACAGGAAGCCCATACATTTGCTGCCGTAATACCAGTAGGTCAGTACGGTC
>JADFOC010000417.1 GCA_022563075.1 Pseudomonadota bacterium | reverse complement strand
TGAAACCTACGATATCCTGGGTACTCGCTACTGGATTAGCGCCAGCTATCATTTTCGCTAGACAATACTTAACGAACCCGTACTTAAGTAGTTAGTACGTTAGTTAATGAGTGAAACGGCGGGCAATGGCCCGCCGTTTTTTTATGACCCGATCGATCAAATACTTCGGGATCTGTTCCAGTTTTCCCTGGATTCGAATGAGGCTGAAATTGCATTTTGCTCGTCCATGGATAAATCCGGGTGCCAGGCACCGAACAGCAGGTTCACTCTGGCTTCGGCAGAACGATTCCAACTCTCATGCAGATAGGAATCATCGAACAGAAAGACCCGGCCTTGCTGCCAGTGATGAACCTGGCCGTCCACTTTAATTCCGGCCTGGTCTGATGTGATTAATGGCAGATGCACGGTCATGTCCGTGTTAGCCAGACCATAGTGCGGGGGAATATGCTGGTTGCCTTCGAGGATAGAAAATAAAACTTCCCGTGGTTGTCCGGCAGTTTTCAGCAGGGGTACTTGTTCAAGCAGGGTGCAGGTGATCGGAAGCAACGATATGAGTAGTCGATTTTTTTTGTCATCTTTATACAGATGCAAAGAAGCCCAATTTGTCGATCCAATTAGCGGTCGCCATGACGCATCTAACTCAGTGGCATTGGCTTCGATATAGGGTGCTCGGTTCACATCAGGGTTCAGTGTGAGTTGGTGATATTCTTCTCGAATCTGCTCATGGGCAGATTCCAGCGCCGCACACCAGGGGAAAACACTGGGGTCGAAAATCGCCCGGGGAGTCAGATCGGGCACGTAAAACAGATGGGGCCGCTGTTGCTCATTGCCGAAGCTAAATGCTTGATCGTGGGTGCTACACCAAAGCGCCTGATAAATTCTATCCAGCGCCGCGGAGGGATGAAGCCGGTGATATTCGGTGATTGCTTTCCGGTGCAATCGGGTAAAATGGGTGCGAATCATCTCATCAGCATCATGCGAGCGCAGTTGAATATCCTCAGAAATCTCAGAGTCGCGCCAGGCATTGACAGTTTTAGGACTTAAATCGGCGGCCAGTGAGTAGACCTGGACCGCGGCGGCGTTCTCTCCCAACTTCTTGAGTACATAACCAAGGTACAGGTAAGGCGTAGGGTTGTTTTTGTCCAGTAGGAGCGCACGGCGATAATCATTAGCCGCCGATCTCAAGCGCCCGATGTTTTCCGCATGGTAGGCCTGTCGGCTAAGTTTGTATTGAAGGTTAGCCGTGTCATTCATAGAGGTGGATTATCCTCTATTCCTCCATCTGCTACCATTAGCGCCTATTGGCTATTACTCAAAGGTAAGCGATGGGCACCGATCCCTGGACGGTCTACTGGCAGGGCGATCATTTGGAGAGCTGTATTGCCAGTCAATCTCCTGCAGACAGCAAGCAAATCGCCGCCTATTGGCAGGACCTGGCATCCCAACTCGCCGATGCATCCCTGGTTCTGGATCTCGCCTCCGGCAACGGGGCAATTCCCCAACTGTTATTATCCGTTAATCGTACTCTCGATATCTGCGCGGTGGACAAGGCCGAAATCGCGCCGCTCAACTATCTAAGTCAGGCTGGGGAACTGGCGTCGGTGCGCTTCTTGCCAGCGACCGATATCTGTGATCTGCCCTTTGCCCCGAATTCCTTCGACGCCGTTACCAGCCAGTTTGGTCTGGAGTATGCCCCATTAACCAGGGCTTGCCAGTGTGCAGTCAAGGTATTGAAAAAGCACGGGACAATTCGCCTGCTGATGCATCATCAAGACAGTGAAATATTACGTCCCACCACGGCGATCTTGTCAGAAATTGCGCGGCTACTTGCCCGCGAAGGGGTGATGGCAGGGATTGAGTCTTATCTGGCCGAAAGAATTGATTTCAATCAATTGGAAACTATCGGTCAGCATTACCTGCGAGTAGCGTCTGTCAGAACACGGCAAGTGAGTGGTCAAGTATTTGCCGGCATCACTCAGATTGCCGCCGAGGTGAAACGCAATCCAGGCCACGCCAGAACTTTGATGCTAAACATGAAAAAGAAATTGGTGGCAGAACAGGCCCGTTTGCTGCAATTACAAGATGCTGCGCTCAACGCGGAACAGGCACATAAAGTTGAAGAAACACTGACAGATCTGGGTATTATCATCGATCTATTCAAGCCACTCACCATCGACGACGACGAGGGTGGGAAAATTCTAATTGGATGGCAGCTTTCGGGAATCAAGAAGTAGAATCGTGGTAAAGATGCCAGCGCATGCAGAAGACGCTATCATTGATCTTCATAGTAAGATAACCAGTGGAAGTCCGATGAGTGAGAAAGCCAAATTAGTTGGGGGTCATGCTACCCTGGAAATACCCAAGGGCAGTATGTTTCTGTACCAGCAACCCGAATTGTTAACCAAGGAAGAGCATGGTTCGCTCGGCTTGGTGACGCCACAGAATCCGTTCGAGTTCGCAAAAAAAATAATGACGGTGCCGCTGGTGGCGGCAGAAATTTCTTCTGCACAAAAGCATTATCCGGTCGTTTTTTCGGAACCGGACAATGCCGCACCCTTCGCTGTTGTGTCCGTAATCAAAGACGAAAATATGTTTGTTGATGCAAGCGGAAACTGGGAGCCGATGCATTACATACCCTCTTACTTGCGTAGGCATCCTTTTGCTTTCGCGGCTGCAGACGATGACCAACTCGCGGTGGTTATTGATCGTTCTTCCAATGCGATTTCAGACAACCCGGATCAACCATTTTTCGAGAGTGGTGGATTATCCAAACGAACCCAGGACATGGTGGACTATTGTGGCCAATATGAAGCCGAACGTCGTCGTACCAAAGAGTTTGCTGCAAAGCTGAAAGAGCTGGATTTGTTGGTGCTGCAAGAAG
>JADFOC010000416.1 GCA_022563075.1 Pseudomonadota bacterium | reverse complement strand
CCAGGCTACAGGGAGCATTAACCAGTAGAAAATTTGGTTTGGGAGGAGTTAGCTGGCCGGATTGACGATTGAATTGAAGTGCTACTTAGTTTCTTCCGCAGGCTTGATGCGGTCGGCAAACAGGAAATAAATGACGAAGAAGCCAAGGAATAGCCGGAACATGAAAGCATCACTGGCTCCAAGGTACAGCCCAGCCAAACCAATCGTCCCCATGAGAAGTGCAACCACGGCTAACAGGACCACAACCTGCTCGACAGTGAATCCCCGGCGCAGAAGATTGTGATGCAGATGATCGGTGCCTGGGGTGAAGGGTGAAATCTTTTGTAGCGGTCGCTTAATCAGTAAGTTCACCGTGTCGAATAAGGGTACCGCCAAAAACCAGAGTGCATAGACTGGCGCAAAGCTTGCTTGCTCTCCCTGCGTGGCATCGATAAGCAACCAGGCCAGCATGAAACCGAGCATGGTACTGCCGGCATCACCCAAGTAGACCAGTGCTTTTTTATTCCAGGGTCGACGGAAGTTTAAACTTAAGAATGCCATGATGGCGCAGATCATTCCTGCAATGAAACTGGCTGTGCCGATATTGCCAGCGCTCAAAGCGAGCAGGGTAACAAATCCAAGGGCCACGACAACTAATCCTCCCGACAAGCCATCAATGCCATCAGCCATATTGATCGCATTGATGACGCCAACTGTCGTAAACACGGTAATGGGAATTGACAGTATGCCTAGATCGAGTCCGCCAACGGAGAAGATCTCGCCAAAGGACCTCAATTGAATGCCGGCAACCACGGCCATTACCAAGGCAGCCAGTGCGTGCCCGGTGGTACGCACGACCACGGTTAACTCTTTGGCATCGTCGATGGTGCCGATAAATAAAACCAGTGCGGCAAGACTTAACAACGGACCAAATTCAGACATCACTCCTGGGGTGAAGAGCGACATGAATAGTATGCCGAGGAATATGCCAAGACCACCGATGAGTGGTGTCGAGGAGAGGTGGGTTTTTCTGCCGCCGGGTACGTCCACCAGGCCAACTTTCATGGCAACTGGCCTCAAGGCAAACAATGCGATGCCTGTTATGAGGAAAGAACTGAAGAGATAAGTAAAATTCACCTGGCTTTATCCGTGGCTACCTTATTTTGAGGAAAAAGATTGCTCAGCAACCGACCACCCCTGGTTGATTGCTGAGCAGGTTCGAACTTGGTTTAAGGTAATCCGTAGACAATTTGCAGGCCAGTGGAGGTAAGTACTCTATAGTCCGTTATGCCATCCCCGTTGGCATCGGTGCTGATATAAGCCACTCCCGATGCATCGGCGTTGTTACTCACGAAGAGAGTTTCTGCAGAAGTCAGTGGCATCTGAAAATAATCTGGGCGGAACCAAGATCCGTCGATCGTGATTAATCCAGTAGTTCGATCTGTGCTGAGTTGAAAGCCGTAGCGGGGAACGGAGTCATAGAACCGGCTATCGGCGATGGCGGGCAAGATCTCCTGGCGAACTCCGAAGGTGTATCTAACCGCAAACAAATAGTCTAAGGCCGCGGGATCACCCGAAGGCTCTTCAAATGATGTGCTCGCTATCGGAGTCGTTGTCGTTAACGCATCCGAAGAAAATACTGCATTAAAACTTATGCCGGTGGCCAACTCCGTGAGAGTGATTGATCCGTTACTTTCGATCGAAGTGGAAAAATTTGCACCTAGCACATCGTCTATGGCCGTCGCAAATTCAATCAAATCGGCGGAGGTAGAAACTAATTGAATCCCCAATCCATCCTGAATGATCAAGCTGGACCCATCAGGCAGCGAAAACTCACCTTGGGGAATTATGGCAGGAGCGGGGAAAACGGCACTGACGAGTACCGCAAAGCTATTGCTGCCGGTGGAGTAATCGACGCGGCCAGTAACGTTGTCGACACTTAGGCTATCCGCACCGAGGGCCGTGGTCAGAGCACTACTCAGCGTAGTCAAAGCAATACTCTTGAAAAAAGACAAGTCATCAGGCTTGATAAAAGCCGTCAAATCTGTCGCTAGGCTCGCGGCGAATGCACTGCTCAATCCAGCCGTTTCCAGGGCGAGTTGCGTAGCAGTGGCATCGATAGAGGTAGAACCGCCGAAATTGATGACAACACTATTTAACAACTCACTTAGCAGGGTCGTATTGGCGCTCAATAGTGTCTGCGTAGCCGAATTGCTCGTGTAACTTATGGTCAGACCTAATTCGGTACCAAGTGGATTAAGTATTAATTCGGCGGCGGTCTGGGATAGATCTTGGAGGTTACTATACAAAATGGCGTCCAGCGTTATGCCGGAAATCGCCAGCGTGTTAGTAATGCTACGCTCGGAGGAATTTATTATGGCTGTTATGTCGGCAACCGCCGTGCTGGCAGTGACCGCCGTGGATAAGAAGCCAAACTGGGATCTCAATGAATTCAAGAAATCATTGGTACTGTTTATGCCGCTCGATGCCAGTGTGCGTATGGAAGAAATTTCATCCTCGGTTAAAGTCTTACCAACCAAGGCTCCAATAACCCTTGCAATGTCGTCGATGATCGTAGTGACTACTGCAGCATCGATTTCTCCGCCTAGTTCGGAAATATCCTTACTAATGCTTAATTGACTGACGAGACTGGTAACTACGGAAACACCATCGGCTACAGTCTGCGTGCCACTATCGATATCTGCGACAAATGTGGTAACAGCCGCCGAAGTGTCTTCGACTAGTTCAGCAAAGTCGTCTACCGTAGTATCTGTTAGCCCGTTTGCCGTCAAGTCATCACTAAATGAGCTTGTAGCATCAGCGACTGCAACTGAGGTTTCAGAGGGTGCGGGTGTACCACCACCGCCACCACCACCACCACCACCACCAGCGCTGCAGCTCCGT
>JADFOC010000415.1 GCA_022563075.1 Pseudomonadota bacterium | reverse complement strand
AATACAAATCAGACCCACCAGCCTTTATTCCTGGCTGGGCACTCAGCACCAGGGAATACCGACAGCAAAACTTTGACATCGGTCTGGAACTGTTAGAACGCATCGCATCAATATATGCAAACTCCGATGCTGTACGGCCCGAAACTGAGGCAATGATGCTAGTCCACCAGGCGGACTGGCAATTACTCTTTGACCAGGGGCAAGCGGCGCTGCCCATCTACCAGAATGCCTATCAATCTCTGTTGGCTGCGGGGGTGCCACAAGCTGAAGTCGATCAATTTTTTAATCAGGCGACGGTATTGCCCGCGTCTGAATTATCAATCAGCTGGAATTTCGCCGACCAACAAGTCAGCGCTACTACTGCCAATTTCGTAGCCTGGTCGCAGCTGTATCCTGGAGTTCACGCACCCAACGATTACCGGTATCGCTCCACCTCCAACAAACAAGCGGAAAGGGCCACCGTAAAATTCACGCTGGAACCCAAGTTAAGCCGTTTACATACTTTCGATCGGGAATTACGCAAATTCAACTACGAAATAACCAATCTGCAGATCGTGGAATGTTTTCCCGAAAACGAATCTATTGCGCAACGGGCATTGGACGAAATACGCTACTTGCAATTACGACCGCTTATGAGTGGGGGAACTGTATTGAGCAGCACGGACGTAGGATTGAATTATGTATTTGCGCAAAATTAATGGCTTAAAGCGGACGACTCGAATCAAATTTCGACTGCCCAATAGGCGATATGACTCTAGCATCCGGCAGCGAAGACAATCCCGGTGCAAGCGATTGGCGAGCCTCTTGTTATTGGGCACTCTGGCGTCATGTTCTACGTCACAGGTAGGGCTCGGCAATCCTCAGCGCGCGGCCCAAGGAGTACCCACCGCCGCGGAAGTGGACCAGCACAATGCCCTGGTTCAGTCGAGGGACAAAATTGTCTGCAGACAAGAATCCAAACTAGGCGAATCGCAGCAAATTCGCGTCTGCCGCACGGTGCAGCAAATCGAAGCAAACTCCGCGGCGATCTACAGATCAAGATTCTAACAATCTTTATTTTGAGTTTAGTGGATCAGAGCCGCCAACATAGATCCACGTCTAAAGCCCGCAAAAATTGTTGGCTGCTAGCAACGATGCTGTGGCATTCGAAGCCATGACTAAGCAATAAATTAGCTCCCTCGAAGCGAATCGATGGTGCAAGTAGTGGCGCTTACTAAGGCCCTTAATATTGCTGGCTAGTTAAAGAAGCCTGTGCCAAAACTCACTCCCACGGCGACGCACCAGATGGATATGGAATCGAAATCATCGAGGGTTCGTCCCGCCGGCAGGGTGAGCCTTAAAGTATTATCGACATAGGCTATACCCACCAAATCATTGCTGATGGCAAAGCCGCCAGCAGCAGCCAGAAATTCTCCACCGTTTCTAACATAGACACGTACGTCGATGCCACCGCCATCGAAATTAAAACCAGTAAGATCTATCGTGCAATCATCAATAATTGTTGCCGTACCTGCTACCTGGTGAAAGAGACTACTCAGGGTAGCGCTCTGACCGATCTTGGCACTGGTACTGCTGCAACCCGTTGCAGCCGAATTCATCGGGTCGTCCCCAGCCATGTCGATATCGGCAACCTCCCCTGATGCTACATAGGCAACTATAATCGACGAGTTCACCATCAGAGAGTCTGTCTGCTCCCCAAAAAGGCATCACCCCCTCAACCAATCCATCATAGGCCACGCTATCGGGCGGACCACTGGTCCGTATGCGCCTGGCAATATAGTCGGTCGGTAAACCAATACCGGTAATCGGCGGGGCTAATTGGGTGCCAGCACCATCGAATCCATGACAGACGATACAGCGGGTGTTAAATAACTCTCTACCATTGCTAACATCCCCTCCGGTCAAATCATCTGGCGGCGCAACCACATCGATCAGCAATGGGTCCGCAGTGGTCACCGTACTTTGATCATCCAGCCAATTTAGCAGGTTGATCCAGTCCGTATCTGCTTCGGTCCAGGCGGTAGCGTTCATCCACTCGGTAACGCAAACATTCACCGCATCCAGCATCTTGTCAAAAATGCCATTCTTATACGTTGCACGTCTGGTTGAATTCAACAAGGAATGTCCGGGCCTGCGAAAACCATCACTGGCAAAGCCGTCTGTTTCACTCATGACGTGACAACTAGAGCAGGTAAAGGTACTGGCGCTGCTCAGTACTGTGGTAAACACTGCGCTACCTCCTCTGCCATTTTCTTGAACCGAAGCCAAGTCAGGTTCGAGGCAAACCGCCGCATCGCAATTATCTGTCAGGTTAAATCTGAGGCTAATTAAGGCTTCCCTGTACATTGATTTCTGGTACCCAAAGTGTAGCAGTAGCCGGATCGTACACGGCGGCGGTGCGGGACTCCGCAGAAATAGGTTCAATAACATTGGCAGCCCATATCAAGGGCTCTTCACTAACAAGAGTAAAACTGCCGGAGTAAGAAGTATTTTCATCCACCGTAATTACCGGAAAAACCAAATCTCCGCTGACAGCATTGTAAAGGTTCTCAGCATGAGCTGTTGACGCTAGTAACAACCAGCTACCCGGAATTTTTACCATGTAAGTAAAATGGCGAATCACTAATTTCATCCCCCCCTGGGATTTTGAATCGATTTAATAGTTCAAGCATTTCGCTGGTAAGATAACTTGCTCGTGGTCAATCAAGCCAGATCCCCCAGCAACTCCAACTATGAGACCGGACAACCCGCACGTCTTTGCAAACAATGTCGCTCGGCTCCAATGACGAATATAGATCGAAGGATCTACCTCCTTGGTTGCTTCATCTCAAATCAATGTGACACAGAGACTAAAAATTACACGCTGCGTTCTATTTACTCTACTTGAATC
>JADFOC010000036.1:1929-11128 GCA_022563075.1 Pseudomonadota bacterium | reverse complement strand
TCTAGCCGTTCGTCAAAGAAGAATGTAAGCGCAACCAAACCCAGAGTGAAGCTTGCGATGAGCATTCCCTGGCCGATGCGTCTTCCCGGTGTTGGCTGTTTTGGAGGCGTCATTGGGCAAAGTATGTCTCATAATGCACCGAATAGAAAGTTGTGACCTGAGTCATAAAAATGAAAATTTGTCCGCATCGCAACTCACTGAATTTGCAGGGGTTACAGATTAGTTTTACCGCTTGTGAGCGAAATCAAGCTATAAATACGCGGTAGCTGTTATAAAGTCAGCTGGCTTCTATAAACCAGTCTCTGCGACACAAAAAGCACTATGGCAATCAACTCTGCACTGAACAAGACGATAGCTTTTCCGCCGACTGACACGGTCATGATTGAAAAAATTCGTCGGTCATTGCGGCAAAGACTGCGCAAGCAGATGCGATGGCTTACCGTAGAATTCTTTGATGAAGTAGATGATTTTTTGTTCTCTAGCGGTCAACAGGGACAATTTTCTGATGCTTGCATCTACCTCAAAGCCATGCGTGAATTCAGGACGAAACAAGGTCTGTTCGAAAAAATATTTCTCGACTCCCTATTGAATTCTATCAGGGCAACCAGCAGAGACGGTGGAGTTTCATTAAAGGATTCTATTGGCAGCAATCGAATTGGAAGCGCAGCCGTTAGCTCTGAAAAAATGGAGATAGAGTTGGCGCTGAAATCGATGAAGCGTAAAGCGGAGAAACTATATTCACCTTTCATCGAGCAAATCGGCAGCGTCAATCGAAAATTCTTTGAAATTGAACAAGATGATTTGGTCGAAAAAGACTTTTTAGTCAAGGCCACATTGGCCGCTTTAGCGGAAGCGCAATGTGTGTTTTCAGTCGCATTAGACCTGCGGTTAGTTTTTATCAAACTATTCGAAAAACACTATTTATTGAAAATGGAGGAGTTGTTTCTAGACATCATCAATAGCTTGGATGATGTAAGTGCTCAAAACTTTATCAATAAACATGGTTCTCCCTTCACAACCGCTGGTTCACAGCTGCTACGTTGGAAAAAAATGGAGGCTAGACTTAATAAGCAGCGTAATGCTACCAGCTATAGTGCGTCACGGAAATCTGAGACAGTTGAGACTGCACTCGATGAACTGGTAAGCACAATCTGCGAGCAACAGAAACTGCCGCTTTTTGTCGAGAAGATGATCCGGACCAAGTGGCGCGCCGTGATGTTTTTAATTGGCTTGAATTGGGGTAGCTCTAGTACGGAATGGTTTGAAGCTAAACACACAATCTCACTGTTAGCCGCTAGCATTGGAAATGCCTCACAAATTGATGAAACTGAGCGTCAATGGATCACCAGCCAGCTAGAAAAGGGGTTCGAACTAATTCAATTTAGTAAGGAGGAACAGCAACAATTCCTGGCAGAACTCGAAGACTATATGTCAGTTGAGCCTCCTGTTGCAGAGGGGCAGTTGGCTGGTGAAGATTGGCTCGTCGGGGCGAATGTCTGGCTCAGCGCTGAAGCCTCTATCAGCCCCTGTGGTGAACAAATTCTCGACCGGGACGACTTAAGCGAAATTGCGAAATTGATCACTTCCGAGCAGCCGGATAAACAAGATGCTCGGTTTGAGAAGCCACAGGCAGAGTATCTGCCAGCAATAGATCAATTGCTTGATGGCAATGCAGTGGAGTTTTTGATCGATGACACCTACCAGGCAGGTTCCCTGTACCAAAACAGCGATAATCCTAATTTGTTTGATATCCGTATAAAAGATACTAAGATTTCAATAACCCGAAGCAGGTTGGGACTCGCCGTTTCCTTACAGGATGGTGAGTTGCGAATGCCGCGTATTAAAGCGACACAGGCTTCAATTCGGAAAACAATAATGGAAAAGCTGGCCGTTAAGTCGTCAGCGTAGGCGCAAGCCAATAGCCGCTCAAGTTGCGGTCGGGTAGTGTGATACCATTGCTTAAAATCAGTAAGTTCTCGGCTAATACGATTTGCAGCAATGGAATTCTTGATAGAAAAAAACCTGCTTTCCGGTGCCCGCCTGGTTGAATCACCAAACCAGAGTCAACGATCTGCCAACAATGAAATAGACCTGCTGGTTATTCACAATATCAGCTTACCTCCTGGCGAATATGGAAGTCGTTGTATCGATCAGCTGTTCTGCAATCAGCTAGATGGCAGTGATCACCCATACTTTTCGGAAATCGTGGGCCTCAAGGTATCCTCACATCTGTTAATAGATCGGGGCGGTGAGCTTACCCAATACGTGCCTTTCGACCGGAAAGCCTGGCATGCCGGCGATTCGATTTACTGTGGTAAATCTGACTGTAATGACTATTCCATCGGTATCGAATTGGAAGGAACCGACTTCGAGCCTTTTACTGACAAGCAGTACATTTCTCTTGTTACTATTACCGATTTGCTTCTCAACGATTATCCGTGTTTGAATCAGGACAGGATTGTAGGGCATAGTGAGGTTTCCCCCGGTCGCAAAACTGACCCCGGGCCTCACTTCGATTGGAATCGATACAAAACGGCCTTGAAATACTCCAATTACCAGCGGACATTTAGCAAATGAAATTTCTGGTTATTTTGATTAGTTTAACAATTAATTATCTTTGGCTTAAAGATCTCCATCGTTTTGATGATACCTGGTTTTTCAAATTCCGTTGCCGTATCGAGGCCTTTACCGCTGATGTTGCAGCCAAGCTATCATCAGGTTGGTTGTTGGGGATTTTTTTGCTCTACGGCATTCCTTTATTAGTGCTTGGAGTAATTCTGCTTATTGCTGCAGATAGGGCATTTGGTATCCCTACGATGCTGGTGCATATTCTAGTCTTGCTGGCTGCCTTCGACCGAACTCAACCTGGAAAACTGGCCAGCGAATTTCTTGAGAAGTGGAAGGCTGGAGATATACAGGCTTGCTCGCTCTATCTCCAAGAGGAGTTGGCAATGCCAGAGTCTGCCTCGGCGGATGATGCAGACAGCTTAGTCGAATATTTCAGCAAACAGTTTACTTTTCGTTGTTTCGAAAAAATGTTTGTTGTGTTTTTCTGGTACATGCTTACTGGACCGATGGGTACACTATTTTGTTACATCAGTTTCCAACTTCGAGATGGTCATACTGATGAGAAGCTCGAAGCACAAAAAAATCTTTTCGCTATCTGCATTAGAGTGTTGGAATGGATTCCCATGCGCTTACTGGCTATTACGTTTTCACTCGCGGGAAATTTTGTGCAGTGTTTTGAAAGCGTCAAAAAATCCTTCTGGGATATCAGTATAGATTCTGATCAGGCGGAATTACTCTATGGATACGCGCGTTGTGCGCTTACTGGTATCGTCGAAGTAGAGCTTGAAGAGCGGGAAGAGAAGGTCACTGCACTTACACGCAAGGCGGCTGAAATCGAAGCTTTGCAGGCTTTGCTTGAACGCAGTCAGGCAATTTGGCTCAGTATGCTTGCCCTAATTACGATTTTTGGTCTCGGGATCCTATAGCTGCCGTAAACGGAACTAGTGGTGCTAGCAGCGTAAATGATAGCATTCGGAAGCCAAATGCCTGGGTACACTGCTGCTGATGGGTGTTTTTCTACGTTTTCGGCCTATTTTTTAATTGATCACCTTTAGTCTAGCTTATTGATTTTATCTAAGCTGTTAAAAAATAAGGGAATAAAGCATTGGTGGCAGCACTGAATGGTAATTGAAGTTATGTAGTAAAACTACATAACTTGCTAGTCCACGTGGGAAAATGGCCATATATGCGCTAATATGCCGGCCGATATGTAATAAAATTACATAAAAATGGAATTCACCAGTGACCCTGGTGGAGCACGGGATGTAACCATGACTCAGCAAAATGATGTTAACCCCGAAGAAACTAGAGAATGGCTCGATGCCCTGCGTTCTGTCATCGAAGCCGAAGGAACCGATCGAGCCCACTATCTGATTGGCCGCCTGGTTGCGAAGGCGACTCGAGCGGGTCAATACTCTCCTTACTCATCGGTTAACACACCTTATCGTAATACCATTTCTCCATTGATTGAAGACCGGATGCCCGGTGACATGTTTATGGAGCGGCAAATAAGGGGGATCATCCGCTGGAATGCGTTGGCAATGGTGATGCGTGCCAACATACGCACCCCGAACGTAGGCGGCCATATATCCACGTTTTCATCGGCCGCCACCCTCTACGACGTAGGTTTTAACTACTTCTTTCGCGGGCCAAATGAGCAAGATGAAGGAGACCTGATTTACTTTCAGGGGCATTCCTCACCAGGAATTTATGCGCGCTCTTACATGGAGGGTCGCATCCAAGAGGAACAATTGGATAAATTCCGCCAGGAAGTAGATGGCGGTGGGCTGTCTTCTTATCCCCACCCTTGGCTGATGCAGGACTACTGGCAATTTCCCACTGTCTCGATGGGACTGGGAGCGATTCAAGCCATCTATCAAGCCCACGTCATGAAATATCTTACCAGTCGAGGATTGCTGGATAATTCGAAACGTAAGATCTGGGTATTCTTGGGTGATGGGGAAATGGATGAGCCCGAATCACTTGGGGCGATAGGTAAAGCTGGGCGCGAACATCTTGAGAATCTTATTTTCGTCATCAACTGTAATCTACAAAGACTGGACGGGCCGGTTCGCGGTAACGGAAAAATCATTCAGGAACTGGAAGGTATTTTTCGCGGCGCTGGCTGGAATGTGATCAAGGTAATCTGGGGGCGTCACTGGGATCCGTTATTTCAGGCAGACAAGGAAGGTTTGCTGCAGGAGCGTATGGATGAAGCCGTAGACGGTGATTATCAGAATTATTGGAGCCGTGGTGGAGCCTATACACGGGACCATTTCTTCGGTAAGAGTCCTGAATTATTGAAGATGGTAGAGCACTTATCCGACAATGACATCATGGCGTTGAATCGGGGTGGTCACGATCCTTATAAAGTTTATGCAGCCTATGCGCAAGCAGTAAAACCTAACGGAAAACCCACAGTCATCCTTGCAAAAACGGTGAAAGGTTACGCATTTGGTGGTGCGGCAGAGGCGCAAAATGCTACTCATTCGGTCAAGAAACTGGACATAGAATCACTTAAAAAATTTCGGGATCGATTCGGCATACCAATCAAAGATGAATTGTTGGAAGAGGTGCCTTATTACCGGCCCCCGGAGAAGAGTCTGGAACTTAGGTACATGCGCAAGATGCGTGAAAACCTGGGAGCACCAGTGCCGCAACGCCGGTCTCAAACTTATGCGCTGGCCATACCCGAACTGGATATCTTTGCCAATCAGACCAAAAGCAGCGGCAAAAGAGAGTTGTCCACTACCATGGCGTTCGTCAGGCTGCTATCGACGCTTTGCAAAGACAAGGAAATTGGTAAACGTGTAGTGCCGATTGTACCCGACGAAGCCAGAACCTTCGGCATGGAAGGCATGTTCCGCCAGCTGGGAATCTATTCCTCGGTAGGGCAGCTTTATGACCCGGCCGATTCCAATCTGGTGATGTTCTACCGTGAAGACAAAGAAGGTCAAATGTTGGAAGAAGGCATTACCGAGGCTGGAGCATTTTCCGCCTGGCTAGCCGCCGCCACTTCCTACAGTGTGAGCAACTTTCCCCTTATCCCCTTTTATATTTATTACTCCATGTTTGGCTTTCAGCGAGTGGGAGATCTGTGTTGGGCTGCTGGCGATTCACAGGCTCGAGGATTCCTGATCGGAGCAACCGCTGGCCGCACCACTCTCAATGGCGAAGGTCTACAGCATCAAGATGGGCATAGTCACATGCTGGCTTCAACAATTCCCAATTGTGTGAGCTATGACCCCACTTATGCGTATGAGTTGGCCGTCATTGTGCATAATGGTCTGCTACGTATGTACAAGGATATGGAATCGGTATTCTTTTATATCACCACAATGAATGAAAACTACCCACAGCCAGAACTTCCCAAAGGCTGTGAAGCAGGCATTCTCAAGGGCATGTATCTGCTTGAAGACGGTGCGAGCAAGGCCAGCAAAAAGACCCAGAAAAGCGCCGATGATCTGCGGGTGCGTCTCTTGGGCAGTGGCACCATACTTCGAGAGGTACAAAAAGCGGCCGGCATACTGCGTGATGAATTCGAAATGGTGGTGGACGTCTGGAGTGTGACCAGCTTCAATGAGCTGCGCAAAGACGCCCTGGCGATCAGCAGAGAGAATATGCTGCATCCCGACAAGAAAGCTAAACTGCCCTATGTCACGCAACAGCTTTCGAAACGACAGGGGCCGGTCATTGCCACCACTGACTACATGAAATCCCACCCCGATCAAATCAGAGAATATGTGCCGGACTCTTATCGAGTGCTGGGCACGGATGGTTTTGGGCGCAGCGACAGTCGTGAAAAATTGCGACATTTCTTCGAAGTTGACAGCAAGTTTATCGTGCTGGCAACCTTGACTGAACTTAAATCTCGAGAATTAGTATCGGCTAAGCAAATCATCGAATACATGAAGAAAAATGGCATTAGCCAGGCTAAGTCAGATCCTCTGGCGCAAACTCAGATAATGGTCTTAGCAGATGATGATAAAAACTAACAGCGAAGATTGAGGAGTAGGCTCCGGTGCCAATTGAAAATATAACAGTGCCAGATCTGGGCGATGTCAGTGACGTAGAAGTCATCGAATTGCTAGTCTCAGTAGGTCAATCGGTGGAAGAAAATGATTCGCTGTTAGTATTGGAAAGTGACAAGGCTGCCATGGAGATTCCTGCGCCCATGGCAGGGGTGGTAAAGAGTATCGCCGTTAATCTCGGTGATCAGGTTAGCAGCGGCAGTGAAATGCTGACCCTGGAAGTGGCAACCAGCGTCGAGTCTGAGCCATCTACCGCCGAGAAGAAGGATGAACCAGAAAGCCAGGCGAGTCTTGGAAGCGGTTCACCGTCACATAAAAACACGGCAGAGCCTGCTACATTGCCAGCGCCGAATGCAGTGCCGCTGTCGCAAACAATCGAGGTGCCAGATCTTGGGACCGACGACGAAGTGGAAGTAATCGAAGTCAATGTAAAAGTTGGAGACATAATTTCGGTTGATGATCCACTGATTACTCTCGAATCTGATAAGGCAGCGATGGAAGTGCCAGCACCTCAAGCTGGCACTGTTGAATCACTAATCGTCGTGGTCGGTGACAAGGTAAAAACTGGTACTCCGATCTTGCAGCTGTTAACCAGTGATGCTCAGGTGCCTACGACTCCGGAATCCTCGAGCGCAGCCAATAAGGTGCAGGAACAACCAACGCCAGCCTCTGCGCAACCACAGTTAAAATCCCAGCAGGATCCCGGCAAATCCGAATCGCCCGCCAGTAGTTCGGTTGTGAGTGAACATGATCGAGTCTATGCAGGTCCTGCAGTTAGAAAGTTGGCCAGAGAATTAGGCGTGAGCTTGCAGTTGGTGCAAGGTACTGGAGCGAAATCGAGAATCTTAAAAGACGATATTTATGAATTTGTCAAGAGTCACATCGGTGCCACGGGAGGGCGGAGCACTGCGGTGTCAGCGATACCAGATATCGATTTCAGTCAGTTTGGCGAAATTGAACAGCTTCCAAGAAGCAAGCTACATAAGTTAATTGCGGGCAACATGCAGCGTAATTGGACTGCGATACCTCATGTTGCTCAGTTCGTTGAAGCTGATGTAACGGATCTGGAAAATTTCAGAGCAGAATTGAAACCAGAAGCAGAACGCAAAAACGTCAAGTTAACATTTTTAGCGTTTCTTCTAAAAGCGTGCGCAAAGGCGTTAATTGAATATCCTCAATTTAATGTTTCCCTACATTCTTCCGGCGAAACTACGATTCAAAAGAAATACGTACATATAGGGATTGCTGTAGCCACAGACGCCGGATTGATTGTCCCGGTGCTCAGAGATGTCGATCAGAAGACTATTTGGGAATTAGCGGCAGAGGTCATTGAGTTGTCTGCTAAGGCAAAGGCAAGAAAACTCCCACTCGAAGCGATGCAGGGGGGATGCTTTACGATTTCCAGTCTAGGTGCGATTGGAGGTACCGGGTTTATTCCGATAATAAATGCGCCGGAAGTGGCGATATTGGGTGTTGCCAAAACCGAAGTAAAACCTGTATACATCGGTGATGAATTCGTGCCAAGGAAAATGCTACCACTCACGCTGTGTTACGACCATAGGGCTGTGAATGGTGTCGACGGTGGTCTGTTCGCCAGCTATCTGGTCAAACTGTTGGCCGATATTCGACACCTGCTGGTGTAGTACGTTCAGACCCTGTCCACTAACGATTCGAACTTAACTGCTCTTCGTTACCATGGATAGAAGAGTACGAAGTCATCACTAACGATTGATCGAATTGGGCAATCATATGCCTCAGACAGATTTTCGTCGGTCAACACTTCTTGGCGTGAGCCAGTTAAAATGCCGCCATCCCTCGTTAATAGAATTATCTTGTCACAAAAGCGAGCAGCCAGATTAATATCATGGGTTGCCATGAGCAAGCTCGCTGATTGTTCGGCCATTCTCTTTTCCAGCACAGACAGCAGCTTGACCTGGAAAGCAACATCCAGGTGATTGCTAGGCTCGTCTAACCGAAACAGTCTCGGTGTTTGTGCCATGAGCATGGCCAGGGCGAGACGCTGACGTTCACCACCGGAAAGTGTGTCTACCTGCCTTTCAGAAAATTCCTCGAGATCCAGGTCGTTGAGAACCTTTTTTGCTATTTCGATATCTGCTGGATCATCTCTTAACAGCGTCTGCACATGCGGATGTCGACCCAGCAAGACGGATATTAAAGCCCCGGCAAACGCGGCATTCGATAACCACCATCCGCTAACCCCAATCAGGATGGCCGATAGCGCCCCTACCGCCGCTCCACCAGATATGCCCAGAATATAGGGGTCGGCCAATGGATTGCGCAATAACACTTGCATGATTACGCTGCCAGTGCCAGCAATCCGCCAGTGGTGAAAGCAGCCATCGTGCGAGGAATACGGATTTCACGCAATACCTGGCCTCGCAACTCGTTTTGAGGCTGAGTTAGTTCTTCGAATAACTGGGATAGACTTAAATCAACGCTGCCACTTAATAGTGAAACTACAATACTAATAGCAGGCTTATAAGAGGAAATGCCGGTGACCAATCAAAGAGTATGCTCTGCTATGTACTTAGTTAAGTGCGTAACGTAATAATAAACTGAGTGCCTACGTCGACGGCACT
>JADFOC010000036.1:0-1919 GCA_022563075.1 Pseudomonadota bacterium | reverse complement strand
ACTTCTCACTTCCATCTCACCATCCAACAATGATTTGATAATGCGATAGACGGTGGAAAGACCTAAACCATGGCCACCTGATTTGTGCCTGGTGCTGAAATATGGATCGAAGACCTTGCGGACGACTTCATCATTCATGCCGCAGCCATTGTCAGCAAAAATGACGAAAACATTGTCGTCATAGAACCGTGTTTCGATGGAAATTTTGCCTTGGTAAGAAACTGAATCTTTGACACCTTGGCTTCGATGGCGAATGGCCTGTTCTGCGTTGCGCAATAAATTAACAAATACTTGTTGTAGTTCCATTGGTAGTACAGAAACTTGAGGTAAATCGTCAGCAAACTTTTTCTCAATTTCAAGATTTGTAAAGCTTTGATCATTTTGTAGTTCGTAGTCTTTCAACACAGATTTAATTGCTTGGTCCAATAAAGAGTTGATGTCCGAGGGTTCACATGAATTCCTATTCGGATTGCTGAACTTAAGCATGTTGCTGACAATATTACTGGCACGGAAGGCGCCTTCTTCTATGGAATCCAGGAAAAACTTAATTTCGCGCTTTTGTAGATACTTATTCAGTTTTTCCAGATCCACGCCTATATCTGAAGCAATGTCAGTGTTGGCCGGTCGTTTCGGGTCGAGCCGTCGATTGATGTTTTGAATTCCATTAATGATCGCACTAAGCGGATTATTCACTTCATGTGCGATGCCAGCCGCTAGACCGTCCAATGAATGCATTTTTTCCGTTTGCAATATCCGCTGCTCCAGTAGTTCACGTTGAGTTATGTCATCCATCTGTATCACGATAACATCGTCGATTGCGGTTAGCGGATAACAGGTTACCTTATAGTAGTTGTTTAATTCCTGGTTGACATATTCGACCCGCTCTAGGGTGACGGTAGTTGAATTATTGAGAGCACTCTTAATATCACTTGCATAGGTTTCCAGCATGGGGAAAGCTTTCATCACAGATTTATTAAGCACACTGTCGGTAGTCAACCTACTAATGTGCAGCGCATTCTGATTTATTTGTTTGATAAATAAGTCAGAGTCCACCGTTATAAGTGCCGAAGGCATAGACTCAATAATACTGCTAAAGAATTCCTGTATGTTCATGAGATGAAGGTCTAAATGTACCCTTGCGCGACGTTTCTGATGTTGCTTGGTTTACGCCAACATGTTGAATTGTGGTTAATAGGATGTGGCGTAATCTCGTTTTATTAATCCAATAGATTAAAATTCGACGAACAATCGGCGACTTCATCTATTTAGAGCATAACAACATTACCTCTTTTGCAGCGAGAAATGCACCGTAGTTGAGCCTGAATATGCCGATACCGGCCTGAATCATACGTTCGAGCTGCTGGTCCTCAACTCGGTCCTGGTTCGCAAAGATGGGGATGATGTTTGTCTTCCCACGAATAAGCCATTGGATTTGAGCTTCTGCGGTAGTGCGTACCCACGTAGAGATGACCCGTGTGCGTTGCGGGACTAAAGGACGTGTTTTTGAGACCCAGAGTTGAGAACCACTGGATGTCATGACGCTGGCCGCATTGTCAGGGAACGCAGCGTTATCCCAGTCTACAACCTGAGATCGCCAGGACCGCATCATCTCACGGAGTTCATCTGTGTCCGCAGAGACGGTCTTTCTGCGGTCTCTTGAAGAGAGTTCAGTAAGGAATGGCAATTATGATCTACCTGTTTTGATTAGGCTCCCCAAACATGGGCTCCGTCTATAGGAGTAACGAGCTGGTCTGTTGCTGGAGGCCCCATATCATGCCTGGACATGAAGTGCTGCTGGCGAGTTATCTTGTTGACTGCGCCTGCGCCTCTATACGTGCGTCGATCCAAGCGAAGATGCTGAAACAGCATTAGAGAGATGATGTCATCTGGAGTGTGGGCCTTGGAGTCGTCAGGATTAA
>JADFOC010000414.1 GCA_022563075.1 Pseudomonadota bacterium | reverse complement strand
GAAGACCAGATCCACAACGTACGTGTCCACCAGCCGGGCGATATTGCTGACCAGCAGACAACCTTTGACCCAGACGAAGTCGTAAACCTCGTCAAGGAAGTATTTCCGCTCCAGAACGACGTGGATCAAGGAGATAACCGGGAGCTTGCGGATCGACTCCGCCGTAGCAAGGCCTCGTCGATAAACCATGATCGCCGCCGCAAACCCGACCAGAAACGCACCACCAACGCCCCACGCCAACCAGTCGTGAGCCGCCTTGATGGCCGGCGTGTGCGTGCTCAGTCCGCCGTCGGTCGCCAGGACCATTGCAGCCTGTGTCGCCGCCGGCGCTGCATCTGCGATGAGCGGCCGAAAGAGAAAATAGCTGGTAGCGAACGTGCCTAAGGCAAGCACGACCAATGGAACATACATCAGCGCCGTTTCATGGGCGTGGGCGTGGACGTGCTCATCACGCGGCTGGCCCATAAACGTCAACCACCAGCACCGCATCATATAGAATGGAGTCACGTACGCGGTCATGAGTGCGAGGTAGAACATCCATTTCGGAAGTGGTGGCATGTTGGAGAAGATCGAAGCGGTATCGCGATGCGGTTGCCCGTGATGTTCCTCCTGTAACGCCACCAGTTGAACCTGCGTGCCGGGCTGCGGGCTGATCGATGCGTGAGTATCGTCAACGGCATGGTCGGATTTAAGGGGCATGTGCATGTGGCCTTTGGCAGGGAACTTCAGTTTAACAGCGAAGACCCGGAAGTAATCGCGGCGGATATCGACGCACAAATTTTGCTTAACTATGAGTTGCGAGACAGCAATTACCTGGCGTTGGAACGGCTGAAGCAAGACGGGAAGGTGTCTCTAAACAAGATCAGCACAGCCATGGAATCGCATGCGATCGCGAGCGGATCACGTCGGGCGTTCGAGAAGCGGTTACAAGCAGTGGATCCTCAGTTACACCGGCACTACCTGTTTAGCTACGCCAATCCGGTCATTAGCCGCTACTCCGTACCTTCGTAGTGGCTAAGTTATAGCAGCAATAGATTCTAGGTCGGTCATCTCTAAAAAACAGTGGCTAGCCCGGACATTTCACCAGCGACCTGAAATTTCACACCGCGATATCGTGTCATGGACGTACTCTTGAGCGTAAACCTGGCGCGTAGCAACATCCGAGCGAGCGCGGTGATAACGCGAAAGATCGAGTGAAAATCAGGCAAGTGCAAGTGTGTACCAAGTGTTATTGAGGTAAATATTGGGCGTAGGTGGATAGCCCAGTATGCAACCCGAATTCTCGAGCTCAGCGGTGAAACATCCGGGCTAAAGTAGTTTCCTAATTGCTCCCTGCAGACGCTGAGTCAATTCCTGTTGTATCGGGGTTTCCAGTGGACCCAGAAAGAAACTTTTTAGCTCGGCATCCATCGCATATTTGGTATTGTCGTTGCGATCGGGCTTGGATTGTCCGAATCCATGCTTCAGCTGATTGAGTTGGATTTGCATGCGCAGGGCCTGATCGTGCTTTGGCGTATCGATGTTGGCGCGAATCTCCAATTCGATGCAGAGAGAGCGGACTTTGGCTTCACATTCCTGTGCCAGCGAACGCAGAGCATCGAGAGAGCCCGCGTTGACAGTGTTTTGTAGTCTGTCCTGCAACGCTTCTTCATACTGCGCATTGCCACTCGATTCGATCTGTTCCCACGCCCCGTTGTCGAGCTGATTCTTTATTTCGACAAATTGTTTCTCATCTTTACTCGCCAGTAGTTTGCTTTCAATTTTTTCGAGAAATTTGGATTTCGCCAGTAGTGCATTTTTCAGAAGTTGACGTTTCTTGTCCGGCAGGTTTTTGAAGCGCATCTCAATATTTCGCTTCAGTCCGTTAAATTTATCCAACAGCCGTGTTCGCTGTTTTTTAATTCTTGGATCCAATGAACTGGAAAATTCTTGCATTAGATCCTGGAAATCGACTCTGGATTTCCTGAAAGCATCATCGTCGAGATTGAATAGAGATTCCAATGATTGCAGGATTTTTGCGATGTTTTTTTCGATCTGTTTGAGACTCTCACGAAAATTCTCTGCTTCCTGATTTCGTTTCTCAAATATTTTGTCACAGGCTGCTCTGAATTCTTCCCAATATTTTTTGTCTTCCTTGTAGGAAGTAGGTCCCACCTTTTTCCATTGCTGTTGCAGACTCCGGGCATTATTCATGGCTTGCTGATTATCTTCTAATTCACATAGTGCCTGGGCTTGCGATATATAGTCCTGCTTCAGTTTGCCATTTTCACGCAGTGAAACTTTTCGCAACTTGCGTAATTTATTAACGACCAAGTAATAGCGCTTTTGCAGGTTCCTTATTTTGGATTGTTCCACTGGCGCATAGTGTTTCCAGTCTTGCTCACTGCCACTGAGTAGTTTATTGAGTTTGGCAATATTTACATTTTCTTTGTCTATATTTGTCAGATCGCTTTCCAGCTTGTCACAGAGTTCCCGGCGCTGCTCCAGATTGGATGCCATTAATAGCTTGCGCTGTTTGAAATAGTCTTTACAAGGGGCGTAAGCTTCATCGGATAGTTTTTTGAATTCACGCCATAGCGCTTCATTCTGATTTGAGCGACCTAACGCCTTCCAGTCTCTATGCATATTGCCGATATGTCTGGACCTGTCGGCAGCATGCATTTTGGACTCGATTAAGTGCTGCATCTGTTTAAGCAGATCCTTCTTTTTTTCGGTAGCAGCATATATTTTCCAATCTCGTAACTCATTGAGTGTGTTTTTGTGGAGGTTAGCCTGTTTTTGCAGGCTGGCGCGCAACTTTCCACTGGTATTGCTGATGTTACCCTGAATTTTGTCCCAGGCAGGCAATGCATCATGCGACTGACCCTCTTCGAGTGCCTGTTTGAGTGTGTCCAGCAGCGCTTCAGTATTCTTACGCTGT
>JADFOC010000413.1 GCA_022563075.1 Pseudomonadota bacterium | reverse complement strand
ACAGGCAGCTAAGCCTGATACGAGACCAGGAAACACTGCAGCAACTCATCGACGTGGTCGAGCGCTTCGTACGGGAACGACTTATCCCGGCAGAAAACCAACTGGCCGAGGAAGGCAAACTACCGGATGACATTCTGCAGGAAATGAAGGCATTGGGACTGTTCGGCCTGACCATCCCGGAACAATACGGCGGCCTGGGTCTGACCATGGAAGAAGAAATCCTGATTGCGTTTGAACTTGGTCATACCTCCCCTGCCTTTCGTTCCATCTTGGGCACCAACAATGGCATCGGTTCGGCCGCCGTGGTCTTCAGTGGCACCGAGGCTCAGAAGCAAAAATACCTGCCTAAATATGCCAGCGGGGAATGGATTAGCTGTTTCTGCCTGACCGAACCCGAAGCAGGATCGGATGCGGCCTCCTTAAAAACCACGGCGCGGCGCGAGGGAGATTACTACATTCTCAATGGCACCAAGCGCTTCATTACCAATGCTCCCGTCGCCGACACCTTCAACGTGATGGCCAGAACCAACCCGGATATAAAAGGCGCCCACGGTATCTCCTCTTTCATCGTGGAGCGCGGCACCCCGGGCATTTCCCTTGGCTCTATCGATAAAAAGATGGGTCAATCCGGTTCCTTAACCTGTGACGTCATCTTCGAAGACTGCCCGGTACCGGCGGAAAATATTATTGGTGAGGAAGGCGAGGGATTTATCACCGCGATGAAGGTGCTGGATCGAGGGCGCCTGCATATTTCTGGCGTGAGTGTCGGCGTTGCCGAAAGATTAATAGCCGATGCGCTGGCCTATGCGATGCAGCGCAAACAGTTTGGCAAACCAATAGCCGAGCAGCAACTGATCCAAGCGATGCTGGCGGATTCGCAAACGGAAACCTACGCGGCCAGGTGCATGACGCTGGAGACTGCGCGCAAGCGAGACAATGGCGACAATGTCAGTACCGAGTGTGCCGCCAGCAAGCTATTCGCTACCGAGATGGTGGGTCGGGTTGCCGATCGCGCCGTACAAATTCATGGCGGCGCTGGTTATATGTCCGAGTATGCCGTGGAACGATTTTATCGGGACGTGCGCTTGTTTCGATTGTATGAAGGAACCAGCCAGATTCAACAGCTGATCATTGCTCGCAATATGATTAAAGACGCAAGCTAGTCGCGCATGCGCGAGATCCCGGATAATACAACCAGCTTAAGAAGCCAAATCCATGAGGTGATTTTCGGCTACGAGTCCCGTGCCGGAAAATTATTCGATATCGTACTGATCTGTATGATACTGGCCAGTGTTACCGCAGTGCTGTTCGATTCCATTAGTTCGTATCATCTACGTTACGGTGAGTTTCTCATTCCTCTGGAATGGTTCTTTACCATTGTCTTTACCATCGAATATGGCCTGAGACTGTATAGCACACCGAACTCACGCGCCTATGTCTTCAGTTTCTACGGCATTATCGACCTGTTTTCAATTCTACCTACTTATATTGCGTTCTTGTTTCCGGGGGCGGCGCCTCTGGTGGTCATCCGCATCATGCGTGTGTTGCGCATTTTTCGAATACTCAAGCTGTTTCGTTATATGGGAGAGGCTAATCTGCTGTACTCGGCCTTGCTCCATGCAAGACCTAAAATATTGGTGTTTCTGTTCTCGGTAGTCACCTTGATAATAATATTCGGCGCACTGATGTTTATTATCGAAGGCCCCGAAAATGGATTCAGCAACATCCCGAAGTCCATCTACTGGGCTATCGTGACGATCACCACCGTAGGCTATGGGGATATTTCTCCGCAAACTCCTTTCGGCCAATTCATCGCCGCCATCGCCATGGTCTGCGGCTATGCCTTTATTGCCGTTCCCACAGGGATAATCGGTGCCGAATTAATGCACGAAGCACAGCGCCGCAGTCAGGCAGCCCGCAGCGACGAGCGTGAATGCGTGAACTGCAAGGCGAAGCATCACGACCTGGATGCGCGCTACTGTAAGTTCTGCGGCAATTCAATTCAGCCGCCGTAGCCTGCTGCGCAGGCAGCACATCTAAGCCACTCAGGCGAAGCCAGCCGGAGCCCCCGATCCCATCAGTTGTCAGCCCACAGATTAATCATTTACAAAAAGTGGCCGTTGCTATTGACATAGGTCAACCAGCTATTCGAGGATAACAGCTTCACCGAAACTGTGGTTGCAGCAACAGCGCCAGCTTTTAATCGCTATCGGAGGCATGCAAAATGTATAACAAGATTCTTGTAGCCGTTGATTTATCCAGTGATTCTCGAAAAGTCATCGATACCGCCGTGGATATGGTGAACCGTGATTCGAGCAAGTTACACCTGGTCCATGTTGTGGAACCGGTAGCGGCTGCCTATAGCATGGATATCTACGCCGTGAATATTGGCGAACTACAGCAGGAAGCGATAAATATGGCGGAACAGCGCCTCAAGAAGATAGGCAATGAACTGGATATAGGCAGTGATGAAGTACACACGCTTTTAGGCGCACCGGCACCGGAAATTCGCAACCTGGCAAACGAAATCGGCGCCGATGCGATAGTGATAGGCAGTCATGGCCATGCCGGTTGGAAGATATTACTCGGTTCGACTGCCATTAAAGTGTTACATGGCGCTACCTGCGATGTGCTTACCGTACACGTGGGTGACGACTAAGCGGTAAGCAGACAAATATCACAGCATTTAAGCTTGTTTCTGGTTATTCTTGTCGCCTATAAGTCGCTAGCAATCAGAATAAGGCTATTTGAGTCGAGAATATTAGATTAAGCCCGCAACTCAGGTTCACGAACCAGTTCTTTATTACTCTTAGCCCAATTTATTGTGCTACTGAGCCGCACCGGCTGGCCTATCCGTCGACGCGCGACGTTCCGCCACTTCCTCGTGACTCACCCGACCCCCATCGTTACCCCACGAGTTCAATGC
>JADFOC010000412.1 GCA_022563075.1 Pseudomonadota bacterium | reverse complement strand
AAGCCTTATATTAGTTTAGATGCCTTTGCCGGGGCAAGGTATTGGTATATGGACGCGGAGTTCGATTTTAAAGGGCAGGGTCCGATAGGTGTGAGTGGTGATCTTAAAGCTGATCAGCAATGGGTCGATCCGTTTATTGGGCTTAGATCCTTGATATATCTTACTGATAGATTTAGAATGACCCTACGTACAGATTTTGGTGGTTTTGACATTGGTTCTGCATCGGATTTTAGCTGGCTTGGTCAAGTACTATTTCTATATTCGATCACGGAAAGAATAGACGCTGTTATAGGCTACAGGGCAATGTATCTTGATTATGATGATGGAAGCGGGAATGACAGGTTTGCAATGGATGTCTGGATGCAAAACCCATTAATAGGTTTTAATTTTCATTTCTAATTATGTTTTATCATCAGATTAAGCACGCACAAAAAACAAAATCTGCACTGGAAACAAAAGCCGCCAAAGAGAGAAAACTTGCTGAACAAAGAATAGCACAGCTTAAGAAAATAGTTGCAACCAAAAAAGAAGCAAAGGAACTCGAAAGAGCCATTTCCAGAGCAGATAGAGCAGAAGAAAAATCCAATATCAAAATGAAAATTTATTCAATATTATAACTTGAGAAGATAATACATTTAATACAAACTGAACTTTTTTTGTATAACTTTGGCACAAGGAGGAAATATGAGGATTTTAATATTATTAATTTATAATAAATACAGTAAGTTAAAGAGTATTATTAATGTATTTAAGGAAGAATAAAAATTCTCAATATTTTTTACAATTACTTGGAACTTTTACCAGGACCTACAGTCAGAGTTAGTGTAGGTAGATGTAATACAAAATTGTGGGTTTTGTTTCATTTATCTCTCCCTTGATAGTATATTAAGCCCAACACCATCGGTCGTTGGGTTTTTTTTCGGCCCCGCAATCGTCCCCGCAGTGTCTGTCATCGCAAAGTCACCCCACGGCCTCAGTCATTCAATCGATGAACTCAGCTAACCCCAAACAGGAAGCCACGCGGGTCACGCTGGTGGGCATGTGGCTGGACTTACTACTTGGGTTTGGCAAGATCGCCGGCGGTGCGATGACCCAGTCATTCGCTCTGATTGCGGACGGCATTCACTCGTTGGCCGACGCAATTACCGATATATTTGTGTTAATCGTGGCGCGCAGCGCTCAAGCGGCACCGGATGGAGAATATCCCTATGCACAGGGTCGTTTCGAGACTCTCGGCACCATCGGTATGGGTATTGGCTTTATTACCATTGCCGGCATACTGCTGTTCGACAGCTATCAACGCCTGCTAGACAGCGAAATCTCTCCGGTTCCAGCCATCGGAGGCATCGTCATTGCCTTGATCTCAATTGCCAGCAAGGAATGGATCTATCAATACACGATGCGGGTGGCGAAGCGTCTGAATTCCAACCTGCTGAAGGCGAATGCCTGGCATAGCCGTGGCGATACAATCTCATCCGTTGCCGTCTTAATCGGCATCGTTGCGGCTCGACAGGGCTATGTCTGGATGGACATTGTCGCCGCCATGTTCGTGGCACTGATTATCGCCAGGATTGGCTGGGAACTCTGCAGCGATGCGGTTAAAGAATTGGTGGACACGGCTATGCCCGTGCAACGGCGTGCACAGATCGAAGCTTGCATATTAGCGACCCAGGGGATTCGGGGTATGACTAAGCTCCGTAGCCGACTCTCTGCAGGCAAAATCATCCTGGAGGTCAGTTTACTGGTGAATCCACGTATTTCGGTGGCGGAAGGCCACCGGCTGGGCGAGGCGGTGAGTAGCGCGCTAATCGGCAACTTTAGCGATATCGTTGCGGTCAAGGCACACATAGAGCTAAAAAACCATGGCCAACAGCAGCCGTCTTGCCAGCGAATCCAGGAACTGCCGGAAAGAACCGAGGTGATTGCAAATATCAAGCGGCAATGGCAAGAAATCTTGGGTGCTGACGATATAGAAAGTATGGATTTACATTACCGGGAGCATGGTATTGAGGTTGATCTGACCGTCACTCTCGATGCAGTTTCTGAACTACTCGCCTCCCAACTCAAGCAGTCGATTGGTTCTCTTGATTACGTCGCAAAGCTTCGTATTTACAGTAAACTCCACGAGCTCAAGCTTGATCGACGCCAGTCATAAATTACTTACAATTCGCGCCTCTTTCCTTATACTAGGTGCGCTTTTTACTAGTGACCTGCAGCCCCAAAAAAGGCTGACGATTCATCGAGATACCGGTAAACTCTGACTGATGAAACCTACTAATATCACAGACCCTAACTACTTCCATAAAGTAGTCGATTGTCAGTGGGCATGCCCCGCCCACACCCCGGTTCCAGAATACATCAGATTGATTGCCGAAAAGCGATATACCGATGCCTACATGATCAATTGGCACTCCAATGTATTCCCCGGCATTCTCGGTCGTACCTGCGATCGCCCCTGCGAGCCTGCATGCCGACGCGGCAGAATCGATGAGAAGCCAGTGGCGATTTGCCGACTGAAGCGCGTGGCCGCCGACTACAAGTCAGATATTACGGGATTACTGCCCAGCATACCCAAACAGAAAAATGGCAAACACATCGCCTTGATTGGCGCCGGCCCGGCCTCGCTCACCGTGGCCAGAGATCTGCTGCCACTTGGCTATGAAATCACCTTATTCGAACGTGATCCCGTCAGCGGCGGCGCCATGCGCACCCAGATACCGCGGTTCAGACTGCCGGTGGAAGTGCTGGAAGAAGAATTGCATTACATCCTTGATATGGGAATGAACTGCCGCTTCAATGAAGAAATAACCAGTATGAAAACCCTGTTGAATAAAGGTTTCGATGCCATTTTCGTGGCCACAGGTTCACCCCTGGGTAAATGGCTGGACCTTCCCGGACATGCACAAGCCAAAGATAATATTCATACCGGCATCGAA
>JADFOC010000411.1 GCA_022563075.1 Pseudomonadota bacterium | reverse complement strand
GGTAGATCCCACTATATCGAGTTCCTCCCGAGCATGTTCGGCCATTCTTTCCTGTTGTGCCACTGTCAGGCAGAGGAATTGACGTATATTGGTGCCGATTACAAATTCACGAGTGCAAACTAGTTTCTCACTCTCGGAAGAGACTGTGGCGTTATAGGCTTCAACATCCCTTTGCGTTCGAATTCTGGGCATACCGTCATCCTGATACAGGTTTTCACAGCCAGCCAGTAGTACTGCTAGCGCAACTAGCATAATTATTTTTGTCATCTTCGATTCCCCGGTCTATTTCTTCAAGCAATTCAGAAACTGCTTCCATTTATTAGTATTCGCACCCGACGATGGATTAAATTTCCTCTCTTTTGGCACCACAGAAGCGCCGTAATTTATCAGCAAGTGATGAAATATGCTAAAAAATTCTACCAAGGGACGGTTTGATAAGATGGATGCCTATTTTTGTGTTTCCCACCATGGGTAGAATGGCGGCATGTCACTGGATGCTTTGTCGGAAAATTTGGGTGGTCTTTTTTCGAGGAAGGCTCTGACGCCTTCCTGACCACTGGTCTGGCTGGTATAGTAAATCGCCAATGAATCTACCCGGTGTGCCTCCAGTGGGTGCGGTTGTGCCGCGTTGCGATACATCATCTGCCGGGTCAGGGCGATAGCCACCGGGCTGTGTTGGCAGATGCGGCGGGCGATGCTATAGACTCGTTCCATTAGTTCATCGGCGGGTGCAACCGAGCTTAGGAATCCTCTGCGCAGTAGTTCCTCGGTGGCTAACAGCTCACCGCTGTAAACCCATTCCAGAGCGGTTCCCATATTGACAATGCGAGGCAGGAACCAGCTTGAACATGCTTCGGGGGTAATGCCTATTTTGTTAAACACGAAGCCGACACGGGCGTGTGCGGAAGCCACGCGTATATCCATGGCGCAAGTCATGGTGGCACCGATGCCGACGGCAGCACCATTGATGGCGGCAATTACTGGTTTTTTGCATTCATAGATTGCCAAGGTCAGTTGACCGCCAGTGTCCCTGACCCCCTGCTCGATGTTCGGATCATCCAGCCTGTTCTGCATGTCTGCCATGGTGGGATGAAGTTCTTCATCGAGGCCAAATACGTTGCCATCACCGGACAAATCCATACCGGCACAAAATGCTTTGCCGGCGCCGGTGACGACGATCACTCTTACTTCATCATCATCACTTGCCTGGTTAAATGCATCGATAAGTTCATAAGCCATTTCCACCGTGAAGGCATTCATACGATCGGGGCGGTTCAGGGTAATGGTTAAAATGTTATCGTCAATTTCATACAGAAGAGAGTTGAAAGACATGAGATATTCCCAAAGTGAGTGAGTGCACCGAGCTAAATACCGATGGAGTTCGGTGAAGAATCAAATACAATCTAATTTAAGCGGTCTGTTGCTTGATCTTGAATAACTCCAAATCGCCTTCCTGCAACATCTGCTCCAGGTGCAGATCTTCTTCGCGGTAGGTGATTGCGACAACGTTGATTTTAACATTCAGAGTCTTGCCGCGATAAATAAAATCTTCCGCTCGTAGTGTATTCTTTATTTTTTCAACCACATTCTTGGCACCTTCTTCGTCCACGCCAGGTAACAACATTCTGAACTCTCGAAAACTTGAGCGAGCAAGCAACCGGCGGTATGGATTTATCCTGATTCCAGAAACTAGCTAGTCCCCATAGCACCGGGATTCGGCCGCCCATGAACAACGCATTTGCCACTAACACCGAGACAGCGGGCGCGAAGCCTCCCGGTGTGGTAAGCAACAAGGTACCGACGCTGGATGTAAAGAATCCGATGGCGATCTCAATAGCCCGGGGATGTGACGATTGCCTAGCCAGTTAATCACCAAGGCGATACTGGAGATGATCGATACCAGGGTTAGTGCAATGATTAGGGTTTGGTTGTCCATAGTTCACGCATCAGATCATACGGAGACATTGATTACGTGATCAAAGATTCACTAGATCGCATCGGCGGCCTTGAGCTGTGCGATGTCTGCTTCGCTGTGACCCCAATCCGCCAATATCTGTTCCGAGTGTTCACCGACCATGGCGGCAGGAGATTGAATTTCTCCCTGTGTGCGACTGAATCGAGGCGCCGGTGCTGGCTGGGTTACACCTTCGAAGTTGACGAAGGTGCTGCGAGATTGATTATGTGGGTGATCTGGCGCTTCTACTAGATTAAGTACCGGCGCAAAGCACACATCTGTACCTTCCATGATCGTACACCACTCATCTCGAGATTTCGTTCCGAATAGTGTGACCAATTTTTCCCTTAGCGCGGACCAACCCGATTGATCTTGCTGTTCATCAAACTGCTCATCAGTGATCTCACATTTTTCCAACAGCAACGCATAAAACTGTGGTTCGATTGAGCCAATGGAAATGTATTTTCCGTCGCTACATTCATAACTGCCGTAGTAATGAGCGCCACCATCTAGTTTGTTGCTGAATCTATCGGTAGTCCACATGTCCATTGCCAGCATGCCGTAGAATGGACTCAACAGACTCGCGGTACCATCAGTCATAGCGACATCGATAACTTGACCCTTACCGGAAGTATTTTTTTCGACTAGCGCTGCCAATACACCACTTAGCAGGTACATGGCGCCACCACCAAAATCACCAATCAGATTGAGCGGGGGTGTCGGAGGACGATCCGAGTATCCCATCGCACCCAGTGCACCAGCGATGGAAATATAATTAATGTCGTGACCTGCCGCCTGTGACAGTGGGCCGCTTTGCCCCCAGCCGGTCATGCGGCCATACACCAACTTGGGATTACGTTGCTGGCAAACATCCGGTCCCAGACCTAAACGTTCCATCACGCCGGGACGAAAGCCTTCAATCAAGACGTCTGCTTTCTCGATCAATTTCAGAACGGCCTGGATGCCCGTAGGGTTCTTCAGATC
>JADFOC010000410.1 GCA_022563075.1 Pseudomonadota bacterium | reverse complement strand
TGGATGATAGCTTTAACCAATGTTCATAGTCATGTAAATCACCTTTAAACTCACCAAATATTCCTTCATGGATTGAATAGAATTCATCGACGGTATTGGCTAGTAGGTATCGATCGTGTGAAACCATTATCATCGCCCCTCGGTATTGCTGCAAGGCAACAGTTAGCGCATGACACATCTCCAGATCCAAGTGATTGGTCGGTTCATCCAGCAGTAGCAGATTGGGTTTCTGCCAGACTATTTTTGCCAATGCCAGCCTGGCCTTTTCTCCACCAGAAAAGTTGGAAATAGACTCATCTACGCGGGTTCCTCGGAAATCGAAACCTCCCAAGAAGTCGCGGATCTCCTGTCTACTGCGTTGTACATCGATGCTCTGCAACAACTCAATGGGCGTTGCCTGCATATCCAACTCATCCACCTGATGTTGTGCGAAATATCCTATACGCAGTTTCTTGGCTTTGGTAATACTGCCAGTTAGCTGATGCATTTTCCCCGCAAACACCTTGAGCAAAGTAGACTTGCCACTGCCGTTAAACCCAAGCAAGCCCAGGCGCGAGTCAGACCGAATGTTCAAATTGATATTCTGTGCCAATGGCTGGTCAAAACCAATGCTCAGCGATTCCGTTTGCAACAGAAATGGCGGTAGTTGGTCAGGCAAGGGAAACTGAAATCGAAATGGTGAATCGACATGGGCCGGTGCAATATCTTGCATGCGGTTCAATTCTTTCAATCGACTCTGGGCTTGTCTCGCTTTTGAAGCTTTGGCACGAAAACGGCGAACAAAATCCTCGATCTCTGCACGTCGCCTCTGCTGCTTCTCATAAAAGGCGCTCTGCAAGGCCATTTTCTCGGCTCGCTGCTTCTCAAATGCACTGTAATTTCCTTTATAGGCAGTGAGACTGCGATTTTCAAAACTAATCACGTGTTCAATCACGGAATCAAGAAAGGTACGATCATGTGAAACTAGTAGTAAGGTGCCTCGATAGCGTTGTAACCATTGCTCCAACCAGATGGTTGCTTCCAGATCCAGATGGTTGGTTGGTTCATCCAGCATCAATAGATCAGACGGACACATCAACGCGGCTGCCAGGTTGAGCCTTACCCGCCAACCACCGGAGAAACTGCTGACAGGTTTGCTGAAAAGCTCAGTCGCAAATCCCAATCCAGAGAGCAGTTGTTCGGCACGATTCGACACATCGTAACCACCAATATTCTCGAGTTCACTATGACACTTCGCCATCTGCATATCGTCACCACACTGTTCAGCCTGATTCAGGCTTCGTTCCAATTTTCGGTATTGGCTATGTGCATCGATGACATAATCCACCGCCGAGCGATCGCTGCCGGGCGTCTCCTGCTCCATCGATGCACAACGAAGCCCGGTGGGCATATCGATTTCTCCCTGTTCGAGGGGAATCTCTCCGCTGAGCGCCCGAAACAAGCTGGTCTTGCCGCTGCCATTTCTGCCTATCACCCCGGTACGCTGCCCATCACGCAGGACCATGCTCACATCCTTTAGCAGAATCAGAGGACCGCGCATTAATGTAATATTGTTGAGTGAAATCATGGTCTGTACTTGTCTGTGTTGCTCTCACAAAGCGGCACATAGTACTACAGAATTGATTTCATCAGATTGAATTCGTACTATTGGCAAATGGATCTACCTGGATTGAGCAATGAAACAGATTCTGATCATTGATGACGACGAAAAACTGGGGCAACTGCTCACTCAGTATCTCGATCGTTATGATTTGAAGGCACACGTCGCGCTGACCCCGAGCAAGGGATTCGAGTTATTAAAGAAAATAAAGCCAGACTTGTTGATTCTGGATGTAATGCTCCCTGAAAAAGACGGATTCGAGATTTGTCGTGAAATTCGCGCCAAATCGTCCATCTATGGCCATCTGCCAATATTGATGCTAACAGCTCACGCCGAAGTCACTGATAGAATCGTGGGCTTGGAACTCGGAGCCGATGATTATCTGCCGAAACCGTTCGAACCACGTGAATTAGTAGCGCGCATACATAACATTCTGCGTCGCAGTAGCGATGACAATAACTTACGGGATATTAAGCCGATAAACGGCTTAGAAGTCGATCTTCCGCGCCGAGAAGTAAAGCTTGATGACGAAGTTCTAGACCTCACTACCATGGAGTACGAACTCCTCATCCTGTTCATGCAATATCCTAACAAGACCTTTACCCGCGATGAACTAATGAATCGGTTGCGTGGTATCGATGCCGAATTATTCTCCAGAGCCGTCGACACATTGGTAAGCCGCTTACGACATAAGTTACAAGACACGTCCAAAACACCTCGGTTCATTAAAACCGTATGGGGACGTGGTTATACTTTTGTCGGCGAGCAGTTATGACCACACTACTGTATAACGTAAAACGCTCGCTTTTTTTCCGGTTGTTGTTGATCTTCGGCATCACCGTAGTCTTGTTCTTCGCGATCATCTCGATCTCACTACGTTCAATAAATCAGAACATCAATGCAATTGAAGCCATACCTGATTTTTTTACTCGTAACATCGAATCGATAATTGCAGATATCGGCACACCTCCAAATTTAAGCAACGCCATGCGACTTGCTGAAGAACTGGATTGGAGTATTAATATTCGCAATCCAATCATGCGCTGGAGCTCTGACAATGAGAACAGACTCAATGTCGACGAATCAGTTTATAATAGAACCCTCGCCGACAACGCAGAAGTAAGAACCATCAGTAGCGAAGACATTATTATGGTTCAGCGCGGAGGATATGATTTCTATTTATACCAACGCTCTATCAATGACAACAGATTCAATTATGTTGTCCTGTATGTCGGTCTTGCATTGGCGGGGCTTGTTCTTTTTCTCAATTATTATATGGTAAATAACTTATTAGACCCGATACGTTTGTTGCGACGAGGGGCTGAACGCATCAGCCAAGGC
>JADFOC010000035.1 GCA_022563075.1 Pseudomonadota bacterium | reverse complement strand
GCTGGTGTTCTTCGGCGGTATTGTTATCGGTTGGATCTTTGCCATGGCGGTGTGTCAGCTGTTGGGCATGGTGGAGTCCAACCCGCCGGTGGAGATTACCCTGACGACGATTCTGGCTTATCTGTCGTTCATTATTGCCGAACACAGCTTTCACGTCAGTGGCATTATGGCCGTGGTTGCCGCCGGCCTCACCGTGGGTAGCTACGGTCATTCGAAGATATCACCCAGTACCGTAGAGTATATCCATAACTTCTGGGAGTATGCCGCCTGGTTAGCCAACGCCCTGATATTCCTGATGGTGGGCATGCATGTGGATCTGCTAACGCTGGTGGATTCCGCAGGATTGATTGCCGTGGTGGTGGTGGCAATGTTGCTGTCCAGGGCGATAGTTGTGTTTGGATTGGTGCCGCTGATCGGGCGACTACCAAAAATCGAAACGGTCAGTCGCAGTTATCAGGCGGTCATGTATTGGGGCGGCTTGCGAGGAGCGATTGCTCTGGCGATTGTGCTGTCTCTACCCGAATCCCCTTATCGTGATAGCTTGATAGCGGTGGTAACCGGTGCGGTTTTATTTAACCTGTTGGTGCAAGGACTCACTATCGAACCCTTGGTCAAGTATCTGAAATTGGACGAACCGGATTTAGCCGACCAGATCGCCCAGCGCGAGGGAGAATTGCAAGCCAAGCAGCGTAGCCTGGCGCAGATAGAACGACTGGTAGCAGGTGGCTTTTTTTCTGAACGAATCGCACGGCGCATTAACGAGGAGATGCGCGCCGATGTTGAAGTTCGCGAACGTCAGATCGCAGACTGGTGCAAGGGGTTGGACAGTAAGGAAGAGTTAAGGGTTCTTTCGATGCGTGTGCTGGTACGGGAAAAATCTCGATTCAATGAACTATTTCGCCAGGGCCTGATCGACGAACAGGCTTATCGTGTATTAAGCAGCCATGTAAATCACCAACTGGACAGTGCCAAGCACTATTGCCAACTGCCGGAAGAAGAGCTGCAGCTATCTATCGGTAGGCGTGTATTGCGACGAATCCTGATGGGCTTGAGTGCAATCAGGCTGCTGCCTCGCTGGGTTGAGAGACAGCAGCAACGGCAAATTCTTTATGATTACGAAATAGTTTGGGCCCGTTTCCGTTCCGCCAGCAGCGTACTTAATAATATGGACGAAATCGCTCGCGACAGCGGTATTAAAGGCGAGGCTGCAGAAATAATAAGGGCGCTCTACATTGATTTCAAGGCGGCGCGGAAGGACGAATTAGAAGAGTTTGCCAGCCTATATCCCGAATTTGTGGAAGCCATTCAGGAGCGCCTCGGCCATCGACTGCTGTTGATAAGTGAACAGGAAGAGATACAACGCACCGCTCGTATGGGGATTCTTCCAAAGGGAGTTAGTGATGAAATATTAAAAGTTCAGAGCCGACGTCTCCGCGAGTTGAAAAAGGGAGACCTGGCACATTTTCTTGACATTGAACCTTCCGAATTGCTCACCAAGGTGCCAATGTTCACGGGCTTGGATTCCGCGCAATTCGAGGCCATCGCTGCGCACCTCAGCGAACGCAGTTTCCCCAAGGGCGAGCGCATTATACGTCAGGGCGGGAAGGGTGATTCTCTGTTCATGATTGCGAGAGGCATAGCTAGCGTATTTGATGAAGTTAATGGAGAACAAAAACTATTAACCCATCTGTTTGCTGGCGATTTCTTTGGCGAAGTCGCCTTGCTCTGGGAAACTCCTAGAAACGCGACGGTTAGCGCGAGGACGCCCTGCACACTATACGAATTACACCGGGATGACTGGGCAAAAATCTGTGTGAGCCACCCAGGCATCCTGAGTTCAGTGCAACTGGTGGCTAAACAGCGACTCCGAAATACCAAGTGATCCCATAGACACCTTGCAGTCAGCGGCAGCTAAGGCACCTTTGGTTACACCTTGGTCCTGTTCGAGAACCCTGGTTATTCTCCCTTCAGGTAACGATTGAGCCAGGTATTCATTTCCCACAACGTGTGCATGACTGATTCCCGAGCACGATAGCCATGACTTTCGTGCGGCAACATGACCAGTCTCGTCTTGACCCCATGACCCTTGAGTGCATTGTAGAAACGTCTGCTCTGCAAGGGAAATGTGCCTGAATTATTGTCAGCTTCCCCATGAATCAGCAACAGGGGTTCATTTATCATCTGCGCATGCATGAACGGTGACATGTTGAAGTACACCTCGGGTGCCTCCCAGTACGTGCGTTCTTCGGACTGAAATCCAAATGGCGTCAGGGTGCGGTTATAAGCACCACTTCTAGCCAGGCCGGCAACAAACAGGTCGGAATGTGCTAATAAATTGGCCGTCATGAAGGCTCCATAGGAATGACCGCCCACGGCAATCTTGTTGCGCTCTGCCACTCCACGCAACACCACTGCATCCACCGCCGCCGCCGCACTGCTTACCAATTGTTCAACAAATACGTCATTGGGTTCCAAATCACCCTCGCCCACAATAGGCATTGTCGGTCCGTCCAGCACGGCATAGCCGCTCGCCAGGAAGGGCAGGGGGCCATTCACGCTGATTGCATTAAAGCGATAAGGTGATCCACGCATTTGTCCGGCCGATGCAGCATCTTTATATTCACGGGGATAGGCCCACATCAGCATAGGGAAAGGGCCGTCGTCGGGCGTCATGCCCGGTGGCAGGTAAAGCGTCGCAGTCAGCATCACGCCATCGTCCCGTTGATAACGCAGCACTTCCTTATATACGTTGGCCATCTGCGGATAAGGGTGGGGAAAGCTGGTTAGGGCTTGGGCGTTGTCCGGATCGGCAAGTTGCAGTCGGAAATAATTTCCCGGGGTGGTTGGGGATTCACGCCGAATCAAGACAGATTGTTGATCGTCATCGAGGAAAGCGATAAATGTCGCATAGGTAGGGGCCTCGGACTGCCATAGCCGCTGACTGGATTTGCTGGATAGTTCAAATTTATCGAGGAAGGGCCGATCTCCCTCATCCGATGCACCCTGACCGCGCAAGTAAATGGCACGGTTGTCGTCACTAATGAGCATATTGAATCGACCATAGGCATTGGCCACCATCACCGGGGTTCCCGGGTCGTTATAGCGATCTTCGCTGGAGCGATCAAACAACAACGTCTTGCCAGGCGAAGTGGCATCCGGAGCCACCATCCACGTCCGTATCTGTCTGTTGGACCGCCAGTTCTCAGAGATAAGCGCCAGTTCACCATTGCCCCACGTGGCACCGGCATACCTCAACTGCAGTGAAATAATTTCTTTGGGTTGCGTGGTAAACGGTGCCTCCATTGACAGCACCACATCGCGCACTTCGGCTTCGATCCGGGGATTACCGCCATCCCGAGCCTCCACCCAGTAAACTGTCGCACCGGTGTCGGTACGCCAATTGGCGGAGCGTGGTCCGGTCGGTACCGCATCTCGTCCGATGGGGACTTCCTCCGCCAACGGCAGGTCAGCCAGTTGCCACGACAAATTACCTTGGGCGTCCCACACTTCGAGGCGTCGCGGGAATCGCGAATTTGGCACCAGGTAAGAGAACGGTCGGTGTATTACTTCAACCAGGATATATTCGCCATCCGGGGAGGGGATGGCACGGCGTATCAGCCCCGGGTCATTCAATGCCGTGCTACTGCCATCCAGAGACACCAGCAAAAGCTGCACCGCAGCGTAATAATCAAATAAATCTTCGTCGTGCGAGTTAATCAGTAAATCCTGATAGGTACGGGCAGCAGCAGGACGTCCCGATGATTCCTGTATTATGGGTCCGGTTGGTACTAAAGGCATAACCGGTGCCAGACCTCGATCGCGCGGAATGGTTTTTACCACCAGGGATTCGCTGTCCGATAACCAGGAGTATGGCTGCCCAAAAATACTGTTTACCGGTGTATCCAACAGCTTGCGCGCCTGCCCGGAATCGATATCGGCCACCCAGAGTTCGACCTGGCTGCCCCGGTCGAGAACAAAAGCCAGGTGTTCTCCGTCTGGTGACCAGGTTACCGAGTCGATACGGGGACTATTCGGTAGTCCGACAATACGTCGCTCACTGGCATCGCCGAGATGTCGCAGTGTGAGGCCATTGAAATAAGTGCGCCTACTGGCCGCATTATTGGCCGGGTTGATGCGCATGCCGGCAATGCGTAATTCTGGCTCGGATAATTCGGCGATCGTCGGTAGACCAGGGCGACTCATCAACAATATCCAATTATTTCGCGGATCGACCAATACCCCGGGAGTGGGCGCTGCATCGACAATATCGGCTATGTCCAATGGCGGCAGTCGGTAGGATTGGTCTGTGCTCTGTGCATTCGCCAGCACACTCCAAACCGAGAGTAGCATTGCAATTATTATATAAACTTTGCACTTCGAACAGGTTGCAATAGTCATGGTCACTCCTACGCGGCTGCGATTGGTGCCGGTCAGTACGCATTGTTCTTGTTAAGCTAACCGATCAGTAAAGAGTCAGCAAGGCGATTCATGACGCAACCCTCAACGGTTTAGTGTTGCCTGGACCGGGAAAAGTAAAAGCTTGCATGGCGGCATTGGGCCAGGAGATTGCTGGTAATCGCCAGGAAGGTGCCAGCAGACGGCGCGGTGAACGTCGAGTTTGAAGTCCCGCACAGTCAGTCAGCAGGTGACTGGACTCACGAACAGGCTGGGCGTACTGTATTCTCTGCCTATTAATACCAATCAACAAATAGAGGTATTGAACAATGACAACCAGAAGAGCGGTTTCTCAAATTTCTTTCACGGTGCCGGTAAATACCAGTGATGATTGGACGGTGCTGGTCGAGGCCCCGGGGGCGGATCATACTGATTTCACTGATGTCAACGAGAGTAGAGCCAACTCACTCCTGCGTCTGATAGAAAAGTCCGGCGCCCACGGTGTGTCCATCGATAATCCAGGCAAGCCCGACGCGAAACTGCAATTTACGGTGGTGATAACTCCCCGGTCGTGATCCTCAGACCAGCTCCAGTTGGCTTAGTATCCGGCGACAGGCTGGGCGCAATGGGTGACCGTGCCATCGAAGAAGTTAAATGAGCAAATTGGACACCCTCAAAAATTAGCCCGTAAATTGTTGGCCTATTTCCATGGATGTTCGATTTATTATTTATTCCTTAATGTCAATTAAATCGAAGAAGAACGCATACTCCAGTGCCAACTCCTGGTATTGCCGAAAGCGTCCAGACGCACCACCGTGGCCAGCTTCCATATTGATATCGAGTACCAGGCGATTGTTATCGGTCTTGTATTCCCGTAGTTTTGCCACCCATTTTGCTGGTTCAAAATACTGAACCTGCGAGTCATACAGACCGGTCGTGACTAGCAGGTTAGGGTAATCTTGTGCCGTCACATTGTCATAGGGTGAATAGGATTTCATGTACTCGTAATAGCCTGGCTCATTTGGATTGCCCCATTCGTCGTATTCATTCGTCGTCAGTGGAATCGAAGCGTCCAGCATGGTGGTGACAACATCCACAAAGGGTACATGAGCGGCGACGCCCAAATACAATTCCGGTGCCATGTTCACCACAGCTCCCATCAACAAGCCGCCGGCACTGCCACCTACCGCAAAGACCTTGTCCGGTGCGGCATAATGCTGCTCTACCAGCCCTTTGGTGACATCGATGAAATCGGTAAAGGTATTTATCTTGTTGTATAACTTGCCATCTTCATACCAGCCACGACCCATCATCTGGCTGCCTCGAATGTGGGCGATAGCGTAGATGATGCCACGATCCAGCAACGACAACCGCGATGCGGAGAAAGAAGGCTCGCGGGTAGAGCCGTAAGAGCCATAGCCGTATTGATACATGGCACTGGTTCCATCTTTAACGAATGTGTCCTTCCGATAGACCAGAGAGACCGGGATGCTTTCTCCGTCTCTCGCCGTAATAAAAATGCGTTCACTGGCGTAGTTAGACGGATTGAAATCACCAATCACCTCGTCCTGTTTTAATAGTTCTTTTTCGCCCAGATCTAAAGTGAAGTCATACACAGAATTGGGCGTGGTGAGAGAGCTGTAGTTAACTCGCACCTTATCGCTGTCAATCTGTGGGTTGTAAGCAATAGACGCAGAAAACACGGCATCATCGAAGTTGAGGAAATAATCTGAGTCTTGTTGCCAACTGACAACGCGAATCCTGACGGCACCGGCTTCTTTTTCTCGCAGTACCAAATGGTTTTCAAATAATTCAAAATCAGTCAAAAACACTGCTTCACGATGAGGGATCACATCCACCCAATTATTTTTGTCACTGGCTTCGGCGATAGATGTCTTCATCAAACGGAAGTTGGTCGCATTCCAGTTCGTGCGGATATAAAACTCGTCGCCGAGTTTTTCGAACGAATATTCATGGTGATCTTCGATCGGATGAAGTAACTGGAACTCTGCTGTCGGTGTGTTGGCATCCAGGATGTGAGCGCCACTTTTTATGGTGTGGTCGTGATAAATATAAATAAGGCTTTGGTCCCGTGTCTTGCCAATAGAGGTATAAAATGTATTGTCTGTTTCTTCATAAACCAGCGCATCGTCACTCTGATCGGTGCCGAGCTGATGTCGATACACCTGATAGCCTAACAAAGTTTGCAGATCTTTCTTAATATAGAAGATGGTTTTATTGTCATTCGCCCACACCAGGCTGCCACTGGTATCTATCAGCTTGTCCGTCAACATCTCGCCGGTGTTCAGGTCCTTGAATTGAATAGTGTAAAGCCGACGGCTCACGGTATCGCTTGAATAACCGAGTATGGAGTTGTCCGTACTCACTGCATAACTGCCGACGGCAAAATAGTCATGTCCCTCGGCTAACTGATTGGCATCGATCAATATTTCTTCCTCGGCGTCGAGCGTGCCGCGTTTGCGCGCATAGATCGGGTATTCACTTTCACCACTAAATTTTCGGTAATACCAATAGCCGCGTAATCGGTAGGGCACTGAGCTGTCATCCTGCTTTATGCGTCCCACCAGCTCATCGAATAACTGCTCCTGAAACTGTTCGGTATGGGCCAGCAGTTCAGTCTTGTACTGGTTCTCCGCCTCCAGATGCGCCAACATCTCAGGATTGACACGTTCATCATCGCGTAACCAGTAGTAATCATCGATACGAACATCGCCATGTGCTTCGAGTTCGTAGGGGATCTTTTTGGCGACCGGGGGAAAGGGAATCGCGTTAGTCATCGAGTTCGCTGCTGGCGAAAGCACGGCTTCCTCGGATTCCCCGCACGCGCTTAGTAACAATATCGAACTCACCAACAGCAACAAAAGATTCAGTTGCATGCTCTTTCTCCCAGTCAATTTTACCCATCTATGCATCTGCATGAAGGCCATCGATTATTCTATTTAGCTACCCGTAGCACAATAAGCTACATTGGCGCAAAATCAAGAGGGTCAGAGTAACTTGATCGATTGCTTCAGTGACGCTCGCCTACAAGGAAGTAGGTGAGGGGCGTGAGCAGGGAGCGGAAGCTTCGCCTACAAGGAAGTAGGTGAGGGGCGTGAGCAGGGAGCGGAAGCTTCGCCAGCATGGCCGAAAGTGCGCCTGTGGGTTCGGCATTTCCGCCATCCATGGCCCTCAGCATGGTGTCAAGCCCATAGCGAGGCATTTACCGTCGCACCGAAGTAAATACCAGCAGCATGATTGTCACTGAGGTAGCAGGCTACATCCGCCCGATTTTCTTGAAATTGAGTCGTTTTGCTTGTCACTTTGGGAGACAGCAGTGACTCGGATCCCGTGATCTGCGCGGGCGAATTGGCCTATTCTAGCGAATTAATTATTAGCCATAGTCACACATTCAGTACCTACTTTGTGTCCCTTGACATAGCGGTAAATTTTGATAGCTTAAACAGGCAGTAAATTATTGGTTATCACTCTCAATGGCTGATCATTCGTAGTTAGCAAAGTAATAGCAATCGAATCTGATTAGCTTTTGGTTGAGTAACCCGAGCTTCAGAAATACAGCTAACGAATCAAGTTAGCCAAATGCGAGCAGGCCAGCCAGTTCTAAGACCTTCAACACTAAAAATGGAGGGTAGAAGCATGCGGTATTCCTTGCTGAAGCCACTTTTAGGCGCTTGTTTGTTGATGTGGTCCTATAGTTCAGTGGCGCAGAACTACAATCCTTTTGCTGGAAACTGGGTGCTGGATCTGTCCGCGTCAAACTACACCAGCGGTCCAGCCCCCCAACAGCAGACGCGCGCCTATCAGGTTCGCGGCGGCGGAACATTCGTTTTCATTCTCGATGGCATGGCGGCGGACGGCAGTCGGGTTCATTTTTCTGCAAGTTATAAGTACGATAACCTGGAGTATCCTCTGGCAGGATTGAATCAAGCGCAAGCCCAGACTATTGCCTATTCTCGCGTTAATAATCGTAGCGTTGAATACAACATAAGAGAGCAGGGACGAGTCACCCAGACAGGCACCAAAGTCGTTTCCGACAATGGCAGGACCATGACGATTACGGTACAGATTACCAATCTAAAAGGACAACATTTCACGGATGTCTTAGTGTTCAGGAAGCATTAAAAACGAACTCAGAAAAGGCAGAGCTGAGTTCAGAGCGCCTTGGATCAATTTACCGAGACCGCTCTAAGCTTGGCATAGGGAACTGTTTCATCAATTTATCTCAGAGTCCGCTTTTGGCCGAAGCTAAATGCTCGAGCCGGAAGTAAAATCGGGCTCCCTTTATTCACGATATTTCGACACGGAAAACGAATCATGTTGCAAAATACTCTCCAAGCATACCTCGTTGTCTCCGCCACTATTTTTGGTCTGGTGGCCGTTATTCATCTGGTTCGTGCCTTGAATAACTGGACCTTCGTTATTGGCACCATCACGATACCCGTTACGGCATCATGGATCGGCTTTATCTTAACGGCCGCGTTCTGTCTGTGGGCTATTCGACTGGCAACTTCCTGAATCCAGTGGAGTCCTGCGGAAACCAAGCAAGCCTTGAATGTTCGCTGTTGCCGGGAGGCGGGCATCGGAGCATCTAAAATCAAACAATTACCACGGACCTGCTGCTGAGCCCAGGCGGACTTCCGATGACCAACTGACCAGTCCACTTGTTTAAGAATCTTAACCATCTGGGTTGCGCTATAGCGTGACTACTTTATTTTTCCTTCTCCTTGCAGGCGTAGTGTATGCCGGAGAATTCTACAACGGGCTGACCCTGATTTAGGGGATGTTTACGATCGGGTCTCCAATTGCCTATGTGCAGATGCAGACCTGACCCCTGATACCATTTCTGATCAATCGATGGGACGCATACCACCTGGGCGAGCCGATTGCAGGGAATGATCCTTTTATCGAGGCTGTGGTCATACTGGCGGTTTTAACCACCAGGTTTCGGTGTAACGTCAACTTAGCTCTCTCTCGCCCACGGCCCACGTTATTCGGTTATCCGAGATCGCATTGCGAAGTTTGGACTTCCACTCCAAGAGTGATTATTCTCTGCACAATCGTCATCAACCCAATCTAACAACAATAGGTATTGCACGATGCAGAACCTCCTTAAACTACTGCCCGCTCTATTAATACTCACCGCTTGTTCCGATGAGGGGACGTTACAGTCTGCCGCCACCGAAGTGGCGCCGGACTCGACCGCGACTCCCGCGGCATCAGTTTCCGAGTTCAATGTCGAGCGCAATGCCTATTTCGGCGATCTGCATGTGCACACCATGTACTCCTTCGATGCCTTCATCTTTGGCACCACCGCATCACCGGATGATGCTTATAATTTTGCAAAAGGCGGCACTATCACACACCCGGCAGGATTCGATATGCAGCTGGATCTGCCCCTGGATTTTTATGCTGTGAGTGATCATGCATTCTACCTCGGCGTGTTACGTGAGATGGCCAATCCCGACTCGGAAATATCCAAGCATGAAGTGGCCGAGGGGATGTCGACACTGGGGGGTTCGGCGGACCGAGGCGCAAAATTTCGTAGTATTCTCGCGTTCTTACGCTCCGACCGCGGCCAGGAAATCAATGATCTCAATATCGGGAAATCGGCCTGGGACGATATCGTGGCTGCGGCAAACCGCCACAACGATCCGGGTAGTTTCACCGCGTTCATTGCCTACGAATACACCAGCAGCGCCTTCAATGGCGGAAATTTGCATCGCAACGTAATCTTCCGCGGCGATACGGCACCGGATATGCCTTTCTCACGTCTAAATTCCCGGAACCCGGAAGACCTGTGGCAGTGGATGGACGGCAACCGCGCCGCCGGCATCGAAAGTCTGGCGATTCCTCATAACTCCAATGGTTCCAATGGCACCATGTTTATGCAGACCGATTGGTCGGGCAAGCCCCTGGACAGCGCCTATTCGAATCAACGCATGCGCAATGAACCCCTGGTGGAGATTACCCAGGTCAAAGGCACCTCCGACACCCATCCGGCATTATCACCCAACGATGAGTGGGCCGATTTTGAGATCATGCCATTCATGATCGCCTCCACCCTGGCCAGCCAGCCCCAGGGCAGCTATGTCAGGGAAGCCTATTTGAACGGACTACTGATGCAGCAAGAACAGGGCTTCAACCCCTATAAATTTGGGGTGATTGGCTCCAGTGATACCCACAACGCCACCTATGCCGGTGACGAGGATGACTATTGGAGCAAGGTGGGGCTGCGTGACGCCGATGGTGTCAGCCGCGGTTCCGTGCCGCTGCCTGAACCCCGGGCCGACGGCGGGCTCTACGCCGATACCTATTTCAATACCTGGGGTGCCTCCGGCCTCGCCGGCGTGTGGGCCGAAGAAAACACCCGCGCGTCCATCTATGATTCCTTCCGCCGCAAGGAGACCTTCGGCACTTCGGGTCCACGCATGAAGGTGCGCTTCTTCGCCGGTTATGAGTTGCCCGGGATCGACGAGGAGGAATTGATCGCCAAGGCCTATGCTGGCGGCGTTACCATGGGCAGTGACCTGATAGGCGATAGCAATCGGCAGCCTGCATTCATCGCCTGGGTGACAAAAGATCCAAACAGTGCGCCGCTACAGCGCTTGCAAATCATCAAGGGTTGGATCGAGAACGGGGAGGCGATGGAGCTGGTCTACGATGTGGCCTGTTCCGACGGTGGCAGGGTTGACCCAAATACCCATCGCTGCCCCGACAATGGCGCCCGGGTCGATCTATCAGATTGTCGAATCAGTAGTGGCATCGGTGCGGCGCAGTTGAAAGCCAGTTGGCAAGACCCTGACTACGATGCCAGCCAGTATGCCTACTACTATGTCCGGGCGCTGGAAG
>JADFOC010000409.1 GCA_022563075.1 Pseudomonadota bacterium | reverse complement strand
TGTGACAGCGTATCGTCGTCCATTGGTTCCAGCAGGAACTTGTGCGAGACATTCAACAACAAAGATTTAAATTCTTGCCTGGTTAGCAGGCGCTGCTCTAAAGACGGTTCTCCGCAGAGCACGATATTGAGCAGGCGCTGGCCAGCATGCTGAATTTCAGCCAATCGGTAGATTTCGAGCAGGGTAATATCGGTGAGTAAATGTGCATCATCGAAGATCAAGATGATTGGTTTTTCTGACGCCGCCGCCAGTTCATCTTCCATTATCCGGGCGAAATTGTAGGATTCGGTGAGGTCCAGTTCCCGCGCCAACATCAATCGCAACATATCCGGAGATTCAATCGCAGAGCCAAAATAGACTACCCGATAGTCTTCGTGACGTAGAAACTGGGCCAACTTTTCACACAAACTGCTTTTTCCAGTTCGTGCCAGGCCGATTAATTTGATGAACGCTTCTGGTGCTGACAATGCACTATGCAAATCATGCAGCGTCTGCAAGTACGGACCGTCGCTGAAGTAAAATGCTTGGCGTTTCACTCTGTATTTCTCACCACTGAACTCTTTTTACGCGGCCAACTAGGTTATGTAATGGCGGTGTCGTCTGGGTCGCTCTGAGATAGCAGTCTTGGTTGGCGCTGTTTTAGGTGTTATCTATTTTTTGCTTTTGTTCAATCTTCTGTTCAATATTTGTCAGTATACCGCGCAGTATGTTCATCTCCATGACATCGATCCTGATTCGACCAAATAGACGTCGCATGCGTTGCATTAATTGCCTCGGATTCTCTGGATCGTGAAAGTTAATTGCAATCATTACCCGTTGCAGATGTTGATAAAAATGTTCCACCTGCTCCCCGGTAGCTTTCGCTTGATCCCAGAATTCATCTTCTCCTTTACTCACGATGTCACACTTCACTAATCCCGCTTTGTGCAACTCGTAACAGATAACCATGACGGCCGCCGCCAGGTTGAGAGAGCGATAATCTTCGTCGGTAGGAATCTGTACATGAAAATGACATAGTTGCAGCTCGTCGTTATTGAGCCCCGCGTCTTCTCGGCCAAATACCAGTGCCACCTTGTTCTGAGCAAGCTCGTCGATCACTTTGCCGGCCGCTTGCTCTGGCGAGAGCATTGGCCAGGGTAGCTTGCGGGATCGAGCGCTGGCGCCGATAACCAGTCCACAATCTGCCACCGCCTGCTGCAGACTATCGACTATTCTAGCCCGCTCAAGAATATCAACGGCCGAAGCCGCTCTGCCTACAGCAATGCCGCTGGGAAATTGCTCTGGTTGTACCAGTGTCAGCTGACTAAGGCCCATATTCTTCAATGCACGTGCGCTTGCACCGATATTGCCCGGGTGTGATGTGTTCACCAGCACCACCGTTACATTATTGAAATCGAGCATCACTTATTAACTGAGAAAATAGCCGAACTGTAGAGTATATCAGCATCATTCATCGACGGTGACCAATTCGGCCTACCCTGCAAGTCCGGTTCCTTTGTATTTAAAATATTTGCTATCATGGCGCCACTTTTTTTGGCGCCGCTGGTGTGACCGATCTAGGCCTTAATGGGTACCTCGATACAGCTTAAGTTGCAGCTGTTAGATTCGCCCTTTTTCTCAGTCAGGAAACTAATTCATGCATGCCCTGTTAAATATTGCATTGCGGGCCGCACGCGATGCGGCGGAAGCTCTCGCACACGCCAGCGATCGATTGGATCGTATCAAGATCATCAACCACGATCCCGATGATTTTCTAACTTCGATGGATCGAGAAGCCGACCAAACAATTCTTTACCACCTGCAAAAAGCCCTGCCATCCCACAGTGTTCATTCTCGCGTTTCTGGTTTGACCGAAGGCGAAAATAAGGACGTGATCTGGCTAATCGATCCACTGCTTGGCAGTAGAAATTTTGCCATCGGTTATACCCAATTCGCCGTGTCAATTGCCTGCCAGATGGACGGGGTAATTAAACATGCGGTGATCATCTGCCCACTCTTACGCGAAGAATATACGGCGTCTCGGGGCCAGGGGGCACAGCTCAATTCGCGGCGACTTCGAGTTGGAAAAAACGATGACATCAGCGGCACCCTAATCGGTCTCAACCCGGATCGGATCCAGCAGGAGAAATTCCTGTCGCTGCAGCGCGGGTTAATCCAAAACGGTGCCAGCCCTAGAATATCAGGATGCACGGCCCTGGATATCATCCAAACGGCGGCAGACCGCCTGCAGGGTGGTTGGGCTGCTATCGAGCCAAGCACCAGCCTGGGGGCCGCAAGTCTTATTTTACAAGAGGCTGGGGGCCTGTTGGGCAGCGAAAAAGGCAATCCTGATATTAGCTCAGGCAAGGAACTGTTCTTTGCTAACCCGCGAATATTCAAGAAATTATTGAAAATTCGACAAGGAATTTCCCACTAGGAATTGCAACTTTCTGTGTCTGGCGAAATTTGTTAGCAAATATGCGGTATATTCAATAACGGGCTGCAACAACGGCATAACCACTCACTCATCCAGGAGTACGGATATACGCCGACACAACCGGCCTAAGCAGCAAGCGTGCTCAATCACATTCCGCCTCTAGATATCTAATAGTATTCATGGCCTCAAACACCAACAAAAATAGTTTCAATCTGGCCGAAGGATCGATTCAGCAATCCCTTATTCGCATGACTACACCAATGATTGTAGGCATGCTGATGTTGTTTAGCTTCAGCCTGGTAGACACTCTGTTCATCAGCTTCCTAGGCAGTCAATCACTCACCGCCATCAGTTTTACCTTTCCGGTTACCTTTTTCATCCTGAGCCTGGCGATCGGGCTGGGCATTGGGGCCGCTGCCGTGGTCGGCAAAAGTTTGGGTAGATCTGAATTCGAACGTGCCAAGCAGGCTGCCACGACGCGGGCCTTGCGTCGAGGAACCCAGCGCCGGACAGCCGGCGCGGGCAGATCGGCCC
>JADFOC010000408.1 GCA_022563075.1 Pseudomonadota bacterium | reverse complement strand
GGCGGTGGGCTATCAGCCAACCCTGGCGCAAGAAATGGGGGCACTGCAAGAGCGTATCACCTCCACCAAAGCCGGCTCAATCACGTCCATCCAGGCGATTTACGTGCCGGCTGACGATTTGACTGACCCTTCGCCCGCGACCACTTTTGCCCACCTGGATGCCATGGTGGTCTTGTCCCGCGATATCGCTTCCCTGGGTATCTACCCGGCGGTGGATCCGCTGGATTCCACTTCGCGTCAACTGGACCCGCTGGTCATCGGCCAAGAACATTATGATGTGGCACGTGGGGTGCAAACAGTTTTGCAACGCTATAAAGAACTCAAAGACATCATCGCCATCCTGGGCATGGACGAGCTGTCAGATGAAGACAAGCAGACCGTATACCGAGCACGAAAAATTTCTCAATTCCTGTCACAGCCGTTTACTGTCGCGGAAATATTTACCAACGTGCCAGGGAAATATGTGCCATTGAAAGACACCATCGCGGGATTTAAAGCAATCCTGGCCGGGGATTATGACCATCTTCCGGAACAGGCCTTCGGCATGGTGGGGGTCATAGAAGAAGCGGTAGAGAAGGCGAAGACTCTATAAAAAAGGCCAAGTTGAATTAACACGATAAATGACAAGTAACCGGATAAGGGTATAGACCGATGGCTATGACAATGCATTGTGACATCGTAAGCGCAGAGAAGAGTATTTTCTCCGACCTGGTTGAGATGGTTGTTGTGGCAGGCACGCTCGGCGATCTCGGCATTGCCCCGGGGCACGCGCCGCTGTTAACCGGCCTGAATCCTGGCCCGGTTAAGTTGATCCTAGCCGGTGGTGAAGTAGAAGTGTTTTATGTGTCCGGCGGATTTCTGGAAGTACAACGAAATGTTGTCACTCTGTTGGCGGACACTGCGTTGCGTGCCGACGATGTCGATGAAGCAGCCGCTTTGCAGGCAGTAGCAGATGCAGAGAAGGCGATGGCCCATAAGGGCGCAGAATTTGAGTATTCACTGGTTGCAGCGCAATTCGCTGAGGCGGCGGCACAGCTGCGAGCGCTTCGGCAAATGCGCAAGTAAAGCAAGCTCGGGCCATGACATAAACCGGCAGCAAGCGCTCGGATGTTCCGGCAGCAGAGTGATTTTCGCTTGAGCATTCACTGTATGATCGTCCATGCGCGCTCCGGCCTGGCGACCGCTATGGTCACACTCACGAGTACGCCCAAAAACCGAAATCCCTGCGCGAAACTTCACCCTGCTGGCGAAACATCCGGGCTGGCTACCTTTTTTTTTGATACTCTCAAGCCTGAACCGGCAATAGAGCGTTAATATGAAATTGGATGTAGTAATTCTGGCCGCGGGGAAAGGCACCAGAATGTACTCAAGCAAGCCAAAGGTATTGCACTCGATTGGCGGCAAAGCCATGCTTGAACATGTCGTCGCCACTACCCAGACACTGGATAATACGCAGCTTCACATCGTCGTTGGTTATGGCGCCGATCAAATAAAGAGCTATTTTAGTGCCAACACCAACATGCCTGAATTGCACTGGGTGCTTCAATCCGAGCAATTAGGTACTGCCCATGCGGTACAACAAGTCCTACCAGCACTCGATTGTGATAATGAAGAAAATCTGGTGTTGGTTCTGTATGGGGATGTCCCGCTAATCAAGAGCACAACACTGAGGACTCTAGTAGATCAGGCAGGCGTAAATGGGCTCTCACTGTTAACCGTCATTACCGAAAAGCCAGAAGGTCTGGGCAGAATCGTGCGCGAACAATCCGGCGATATTTCTGCGATCGTTGAAGAAAGAGAAGCCACCGAAGAACAAAAAGCGATAAAGGAAATCAATAGTGGCATCATGGTGGTTCCGGTAGCGAAACTTGGGCGTTGGCTAAAAAAAATCGGCAATGACAATACCCAGGGAGAATTCTACCTTACCGATATTGTTGCCCTGGCGGCGCAGGAAAACTGCAAGATAAATTCGAGTGTAATAACTGACGAGCTGGAAGTGCAGGGGGTTAACGACAAGACGCAGCTGGCCATTTTGGAGCGACATTACCAGATGACAAAAACAGAAGAATTAATGAAGGCGGGAGTGACAATTCGTGATCCGGCACGCGTCGATATCCGGGGCGAACTCGAATGCGGCAACGATGTCGAAGTAGACGTCAATGTCATTTTTGAAGGCAAGGTAACATTGGGGAATGGTGTTAGCGTCGGCGCCAATACGGTAATAAAAGACAGTGTAATTGCCGATCACACCACAATTCTTCCTGGGTGTAATATCGACGGAGCTAACATCGGAGAGAAGGCTGCGGTTGGTCCCTACGCAAGAATTAGACCTGGCACAGTACTAAAAGAAGCGGTAAAAATAGGCAATTTTGTCGAAATAAAAAATACGACAATGGGAAAAGGCTCCAAGGCAAGCCATCTCGCCTATATCGGCGATGCCGAGATAGGGGAGAATGTAAACATCGGCGCCGGTACAATTGTTTGTAACTACGATGGGGTGAACAAACACAAGACGGTGATTGGAGACGATGTGTTTGTAGGGTCCAACAGTGTTCTGATTGCGCCGCTAAAGATTGCCGATGGTGCCTTTATCGCAGCAGGTTCGGCGATCAACAGCGATGTCGCTGCCGGAGAGCTGGCAGTGGCTAGAGGTAAACAGCGCAATATTTCAAAATGGAAACGACCAAGCAAGAGAAGCCAATGATATGTGCGGCATCGTAGCAGCAGTAGCAGAACGAGAAGTGTCCGGCATCTTGCTGGAAGGGCTCAAGCGCCTCGAATATGCCGGGGTGCGCGCCCTGTCGTTCCAGAGTCTGGACCCGGACGTCGACGAAAGCAGCCTGCCCTATGTGCTGCCGCTGGCGGACTACAATTTCAAGAGCGAACCGTCCAGGCATGGCGATTCCTGGCTTCTCGGCGCCAACGTGATGGTGATGGGACGCTCCGAGGGTCCCA